>NZ_JADEXI010000041.1:0-15822 GCF_015207185.1 Microcystis sp. LEGE 08355
CACTCACAGTATAAACAAAATTGCCACCATTACCATTAACATCTGCTAGAGGTGTGTATAGCAAAGAAGTTAGAGAATTAATCGAAATCTTATCACCCACATTAATAACTGTACCATCAGCTAAAGTTATTTTTCCTTTGCTGTTATCTGGTAATTGAGTGACAGAAACCGTTAAAGTATCCCCATCAATATCTGTAGGTGGATTAATATTTAAGGGGATAGGTTGACTATCTTCTGGTAAAGTAATAGTTTTATCCGCATCGGTGACAGGAGGATTATTATCAGGTGGATTCGGCGAATTATCATTATCTATAATCGTACCAATTCCCTCACCTTGAATCAGAATAGCATTGGTCACTCCTGTTAAATTGACCGTGAAGGTTTCCGTAGGCTCGCTAATTGTATCGCCCTTCACAGCAACTGCGATATTTTTCTCCACTTCTCCCGGTGCAAACGTCAAAATTCCCGTTGAGGATTCATAATCTGTACCCGCTTGGGCAGTTCCATCCGTCGTCGTAAATTGAGCCGTTACTGTTGTGTTTGTAGGGGCTGATAAACGAACTGTAAAATTAGCAGCTTCAGTTCCTATATTCCCCTCCGTCACTGTGGTATTTTCAATGCTCAAAGACGGTAACTGAATCGGTTCTCCAGTGGGTTCCCCGAAACTGAACCGAAACACTAAATCATCAAAATCGCGATCGCCGCCGCCCCAAAAATCTTCCCAGGCCCAGGTCTGACTATCCTGTTGAGCATGGACATGATTTAAACCATCCTCATTGGCTGCCGCAAAGGAAAAGAAAACCGGCGGGGCATTTTCCCCCTTGGCGATCGCCTGATCTGTTGTCCCATTAGCGACTAGATACCATCCCAGATATTTCCCAGAAGGGACGTTAAAAGTTTTACTATCAAACGCTTTCCCAGAGGCAAAAATCACCTGGTGGCGATCGCCTGACAAGGCCGCATCTAAATAACCCTGATCCCCTGGTTTAATCCCATTAATCTCGCCATCCGGGGTATCAACCAAATAATAACCCATCTCGTTTGGAAAAGTATTATCCTGACTGACAGCCTCCACTGTGAGGGGAACCTGCTGTCCTTTGTCTCCGGGTAAGACAATTCCTGCTTGAGCAATATTAAAAACAACATCGTTAAAATCTTGATCTCCTCCACCCGTCAAATCTTCCCAGTTAAACCGCCAGATTCCGCGACCAAGATGACTACTTTGGGAATGATCAAAGTTATCAGGATTAGCTCCTTTCAGGGAGAAAAAAGCTAACCCAGATTGACCCTGATTTTGTCGATTATTTTCTAACCAATTAGCGCTAGTACTGTTTTGAATCACATAAAACCCTAGACGACTACCCCCCGCAACGGTAAATTCCCGCCAATTTCCCGCTTGATTACCCGAATTGAAGAGAGTTTGCCGGCTGGAACTGCTTAAAGCGGCTTCGGCGAATCCTGGTTCACCGGGGGCGATACCTTCTACCCCACCTAAAGCATCCACCAGAAAGAATCCCACTTCATTATTAAAATCTGCCTCTCGCAATGTCCACTGGACAACCATATTCACCCTTTCTGAGGGATTACCCGGAACGACTAAAACCTCGCCTAAATCATCTAGTTGAGTGACTTGAGGGGTTCCTGTCCAAGAAGTATCTTGGTCTGAAAAGGAGAAATTAGCAGCCTCTGGATTAACTAATAATGGGGTTGATAGCAGAGAGTCACTTTGATTAGCTAAGTTATCACTCACCGTCGCGCTCACGGGAGCAATAAAATTGCTAGGGGAAGATGGGGTGAGAGGTGTGACTTGAGGAACCACCTCTGGCGTTGTCGGAGCCAGCATAGATGGCGCTGTCGCCATCAAAGTCTGATCTACTCCCAAAAGACTTGAGCCATCTTCTAGAAGTATTGGGGGAAGTGTTGGAAAATCCACTTATGCCTTCTGCTTGGATGTCTAGCTTGATTCATTAAATTAATCTTTGTTGGCATCCTAATGGCGTTTCTTTTTACTGTCAATTATATATAAATTATTTGCATATATATATATATGTATCATTAGTTTTGCTAATTATATTAAATCCGTTTTCAATAATATGATTAGAGTTCTTGCATAATTAATTTTCGAGAGTTCATACTAAATCTGGTTATTAAAAGACTGATTATTTATTCCCCCTTTTGCATGAGTGCCTGTCCTGATATGTAGCCTATACTCAAAGGATTTAGGTTTTTATCAGAGATAATCGCCACAAACAAAAACATAAACCTTAGTGGATTGTTTCAGCTAATTTGGTGTATTAGAAAAATGCTAGAAATTCTATAATCTAAGACTTTAAGCCGAAATCTATTGCCCTATTTTAGCTGAAACAGTAGGGTGCGTTAGCCAAAGCGTAACGCACCAATTTAATAATCAAGTTGGTGCGTGGGGTGCGGATTGTTAATTTAGGTTTTTTGTCAGAGATTATCGCCGCAAACACGCACCCTACCAGATCTATACTCAACGGATTTAGAATAATAGGTTCCCATCTCAGGGATCTGTGTTACCATGCGGGGTAAATTCAAGCGATCTCCAGACACCTATGAGCAAGGTTCTCGTGTTGAATGCCTCCTACGAACCGCTAAATATTACCAGTTGGCGGCGCGCGATCGTTTTGTTGTTGAAAGGAAAAGCTGAATCCCTAGAACATAACGGAAAAGTGGTTTGTCGTGACTTACCCCTACCTTCTGTTATCCGTCTTAGGCAATACGTCCGTGTTCCCTACAAGGAAATTCCTTTAACCCGTCGTAATATTCTCGAACGAGACCATCACACCTGTCAATACTGTCTCTACCGAGGTGAACAATTAACCATCGATCATGTGATTCCCCGTTCTCGCGGAGGGGGTGATACCTGGGAGAATCTCGTGGCGGCTTGTGTGCGTTGTAATGTGCATAAGGGCAATCGTACACCAAAAGAGGCCAATATGTCCCTGCACGCCCAACCCCGTCGTCCCTACAGTAGTCTCCACTTTGAGCTATTAAAGCACACCAGGGAGAATCACAATCACGAATGGCGTAAATATGTCATCGGTATTTAGGGTGAAAAAGGCATGGTGAAACCAAGACCAAAATTGATTCCCATGCCATTATTATTAGTCTGGGTGCGAGGATTGGCAACTCCCGTGCCTAGATAAAGCGAACAACCAGCACAGGGGGAATTGACTCGGTAGCGCACCGCCATGGGATCATTGGGATCGGTGATGGTTACTCCCTGATGGTTTAAGTCTTTAATTAGATTGGTGACGGGTTTGAAAAAATCGGCGCTGGGGGGTTGACTTGGTTGCAGTTCTAGGGTTTGTTCTTGGGAAGCAAGAACGATTTCCGAAGCGATAACTAGCAGCACAGAGGTAGTTAAGCCAAATAAACCCAGATTATTTTTGATCTTCATCTTTTTTATCACCGAGAGATTGTTAATTTCTTCTGGTAATAATTCTAGCGTTTCCTCACCGGAAAGGAACCTTAATCAGTAAAAAAATTTACTAATTTCTACCATACTTATAATAAGCGGCACAAGCACCTTCACTAGAAACCATACAAGTACCGATGGGATGTTCGGGAGTACAAGCAGTGCCAAATACTTTACATTCCCAGGGTTTTAAAACACCTTTAAGAATTTCGCCACACTGACAAGCTTTGTGATCTTTAACACGCTGATTGGGTAGGGTAAATTTTTTCTCCGCGTCAAAATTACTGTACTCATCTCGCAGTTTTAATCCTCCTTGAGCAATTTCTCCTAAACCTCGCCATTCAAACTGATCCCGCAGTTCAAAAACTTGGTTGATTGCCGATAAAGCGACTCTATTTCCTTGATTTTGTACCACTCGATCGTACTGATTTTCTATCTCACATCTCTGCTCATCTAATTGTTTTAATACCATCCAAATTGATTGGAGAATATCCAAAGGTTCAAACCCAGAAACTACCACAGGTTTATGATATTCTTGGGCAATAACTTGATAGGGTTCTGTGCCAATTACCATGCTGACATGACCGGGACCAACAAAACCGTCTAACTGTAAATCTGGGTTATCTAACAAAGCTTTCAGAGCGGGAATAATCACCACATGATTAGAAAATAAACTAAAATTAGTGATACCATCTCTTTGCGCTTCTAAAACAGTTAAAGCGGTGCTAGGAACGGTTGTTTCAAAACCTAATGCTAAAAATATTACTTCTTTATCGGGATTTTCTCTGGCAATTTTTAAGGCATCGCGAGGAGAATAAACCATGCGAATATCATCACCTTTTGCTCGTGCTTGCAGCAGACTCAAATGGGAACCGGGGACACGCATAGTATCGCCAAAAGTTGTCAGAATTACGTTCGGTTGTTGTGCGAGAAAAATGGCATCATCTAAACGACCTCGCGGCATCACACAAACGGGACATCCAGGACCATGAATTAATTCGATAGTTTCCGGAAGTATGGCCTCGATACCGTATCTAAAAATTGAGTGGGTATGACCTCCACAAACCTCCATAATTTTAGTAACTTTTTGCCGCTTTTCAGAGATTCTTATCGATAATTGTTCAATTTTTTCAATTAATCCCGACGCTTTAACTGGATCACGAAATTCGTCAACGTATTTCATAGTTTATCTCCTTTAATTATAATTTTTAGCTGTCGGTCGTCAGTAATAATTGCCGTAATTTACATTTCTTAGAGATAGACAACAGCATTAATTTATGGGTGACTACTTTAAGAACATTAATTATGATTAAATTCTGCCTCTAATTCCACTAATTGTGTTAATAAATTCAAGGTTTCTTGCGCCTCATCTTCATCGATTCGATTCATAGCAAAACCCACATGAACTAATACCCAATCCCCTACACAGGTATTAGCGGGATGGTCTTCATCAACAATGCAAGTAATATTTACTTCTCTTTTTACACCCCCCACATCGACGAGAGCGAGATGATGGTTTTCATCAATAATTGCCGTAATTTGTCCCGGTATGCCTAAACACATAGTTTTTACCTTAAATCTAGTTTTTGTTAATTATGGGCCGATTTTTTGGCTAGAGATTGCAGTAATATCAACCGAGAATCAGGTCATACTTCATCCCTCTGAGAAACGCTATACAGTCAAAGGTTATCCTTTTTACTTTTTCCTTTCCTCTTTCCCCTTTTTACTCGGTCTTAGCTGCCATTCTGGACCATTGCCCTCAAGAACAGCTTTTTTTCCCGTATCTTTTTTAAGATTTCCCCCGTCCCGGACCGTGGACGCTATCCCAGCAGGGGTAAAACTTTTGTATTAGGGACTACATCTATGATAAGAAATTATTCAATCAATCGATCGGGTGACATTCTAGGCTATGATTTCCCTGACTATAGTTATTTCTCTACATTAAGGAAAATCTACGATGACAACCTTTCCCATCGATTTGAGCGCCTATAAACCCATCAGTCTCGACCCCAGTAACCCCACCCTCACCGACGACCAAAGAAGCGCCCTAAAAGCCAATATCCAACTCTGTCGCGATGCTATCATCTTTTTTACTGCTACGGGTGCGGCCCGGGGTGTGGGTGGACACACCGGCGGCCCCTACGATACCGTCCCGGAAGTGGTGATTCTCGATGCTCTTTTCCGCAGTCAACCTAGTCAATTTGTACCAATCTTCTTCGATGAAGCAGGACACCGCGTCGGTACTCAATATCTCATGTCTGCGTTAGAAGGTTCTTTACCCCCAGAACAATTAATGCACTACCGCGAGGCTAATTCTAAACTCCCCGGACACCCGGAATTAGGATTAACCCCCGGCGTAAAATTTAGTTCTGGCCGTTTAGGACATATGTGGCCCTACGTTAACGGTGTCGCTTTAGCTAACCCCGGAAAAACCGTTTTTTGTTTAGGTTCCGATGGTTCTCAACAGGAAGGCAATGACGCGGAAGCTGCCCGTTTAGCCGTGGCTCAACACATCAATGTTAAGCTAATTATTGATGATAATGATGTGACGATTGCTGGTAATCCTTCCAAATATTTACCCGGTTATGATGTGGCTAAAACTCTCACCGGCCATGGACTAAAAGTGTTAGTGGGAGATGGGGAAGATATCGATAGTTTGTATCGCAATATCTGTGAAGCAATTAATACTCCTGGCCCGATTGCGATTATTAATAAACGTCCCATGTGTCCCGGAATTGAAGGTTTAGAAGGTTCTAACCACGGTCATGATGTGATTTCTGTCCCCTTGGCTTTGAAATATTTAGAGGCAAAAGGACACAGTGCCGCCGTGGAATATCTCAACAGTATTAAGAAGCCTTCTAATGACTATAAATTCCTCGGTTCTGGGGATAAATGGGGTTCTAACCGCAACGTTTTCGGCGAAGCAGTAGTCAGTCTTTTAGGCAAAATGAGCGAGGAAGAACGCAAGGCTAAGGTATTAGTAGTAGATAGCGATTTAGAAGGTTCCTGCGGTCTGAAAATTATCCACGATAAACATCCCGAAGTGTTTATTCCTTCCGGTATTATGGAACGGGGCAATCTTTCGGCGGCTGCTGGTTTTGGTATGGAAAAAGGTAAACAGGGAATTTTCGCCACCTTTGCCGCTTTTCTAGAAATGTGTATTTCTGAAATCACCATGGCGCGTTTGAATTATTCTAATCTTTTATGTCATTTTTCCCATTCTGGTATCGATGACATGGCGGATAATACCTGTCACTTTGGTTTGAATAATTTCTTTGCCGACAATGGACTAGATGACGGTTACGAAACCCGTCTTTATTTCCCGGCCGATGCGGCACAAATGACCGCTTGTGTCGAGGCAACTTTCCATCAACCCGGTTTACGTTTTATCTTCTCGACTCGTTCTAAAACTCCCAATATTCTTGATACTAACGGTCATAATTTCTTTGGCGATGGTTATAGCTTTGTCCCCGGAAAAGATGAAGTAATTCGGGAAGGCACTGCCGGTTATATCATCAGCTTTGGCGATGGTTTATACCGCGCTTTAGATGCAGTGGAACGCTTAAAACAAGAAGGGATCGACGTGGGTTTAATTAATAAACCGACCCTCAATGTAGTGGATGAAGAAATTATCGCTAAAGTTGGTAATTCTCCCTTTGTTTTAGTGGTAGAAGCATTTAACCGTCGCACGGGTTTAGGTAGCCGTTATGGTTCTTGGTTACTCGAACGCGGTTTAACTCCTAAATACGCCTATATCGGTACTCACCATGAAGGTTGTGGCGGTTTATGGGAACAATTCCCCCACCAAGGTATTGACCCAGTTGGTATCATTAGTAAAGTTAAATCTTTAATCGCTTAGAGAGTATTTTAGGGGGAAATTAATCAGTCATCAGTTATCAGTAATCAGTCATCAGAACGTAGGTTGGGTTGAAGCATGAAACCCAACGCCCGATTATGTTACGCTACCGCTAACCCATCCTACAAATAATTGTGCCTCCCTACTTAGGTTTTAGATTCGGCCCTTGTAAACAGTCATCAGTAATCAGTCATCAGTGAACATCTTTAATAATTAAGATTTTAGCTTGGTTGAGAATCCGAGCATTTGTACTAAAATTTCCCAGACGCAGTTTAAATCCCTGACAGCTTATAAACTTTAGCGGCTTAAATCGCACCATTGAGGGGAAATCCCCCTGAACTAGGTACGGTAAGCCCCTAGGAGCCGACAAACCGGTCAATCTAGAATAATCTCTAGGGTATAAAAGTAATCTCTTATAGAAAATGCAGCCAACCAATCCACAACAATTTACAGAAAAAGCTTGGGAGGCAATCGTCAAAACGCCGGACATTGCCAAACAGAACAGCCAGCAACAAATCGAAAGCGAACATCTGATGAAAGCCCTTCTTGAACAGGAGGGATTAGCGGGCAGTGTCTTTAGTAAAGCTAATATTAGTTTAGCCCGTTTGCGGGATCGAACCGATGACTTTATCCGTCGTCAACCGAAAATATCTAACCCCGGCGACTCGATTTATTTAGGTCGTAGTTTAGATAGTTTACTCGATCGAGCGGAAAATTATCGTCGAGAATTTGGAGATGACTTTATCTCGATCGAGCATTTGATTTTAGGTTATGCTAAAGATGATCGCTTCGGTAAAAATATTTTTCAAGAATTCGGACTTACCGAAAGCAAACTCAAGGAAATTATTCAACAAGTCAGAGGTAGTCAAAAAGTGACCGATCAGAATCCAGAAGGCAAATACGAGGCCCTAGAAAAATACGGACGGGATCTGACCCAATTGGCGCGGGAAGGTAAATTAGACCCCGTAATTGGACGGGATGACGAAATCCGTCGCACCATTCAGATTCTCTCTCGCAGAACTAAAAATAACCCAGTTTTAATCGGGGAACCGGGAGTAGGAAAAACGGCCATTGTCGAAGGATTAGCCCAGCGGATTATTAACCGTGATGTGCCAGAATCTCTGTTAGATCGGACTCTTATTTCTCTCGATTTGGGTGGCTTAATTGCGGGAGCAAAATATCGCGGAGAGTTTGAGGAAAGATTAAAAGCTGTCCTCAAGGAAGTCACCGATTCCCAAGGCAATATCATCATGTTTATTGACGAAATTCACACCGTTGTCGGTGCGGGAGCCACTCAAGGGGCAATGGATGCGGGCAATTTATTAAAACCAATGTTAGCCCGGGGTGAATTGCGTTGTATCGGAGCCACTACCCTCGATGAATACCGCAAATATATCGAAAAAGATGCGGCGTTAGAAAGACGCTTCCAAGAGGTTTTAGTAGATGAACCAAATGTGGTCGATACTATTTCGATTCTTCGCGGTCTTAAAGAACGTTATGAGGTGCATCATGGGGTGAAAATTGCCGATAATGCTTTAGTGGCAGCGGCACTGCTTTCTAATCGTTATATTAGCGATCGCTTTTTGCCCGATAAGGCCATTGATTTAGTTGATGAAGCGGCAGCCAAATTGAAAATGGAAATCACCTCTAAACCGGAAGAACTCGATGAAATTGATCGCAAAATTCTCCAGCTAGAAATGGAAAGACTTTCCCTACAACGGGAATACGATCCAGCTTCGCGAGAACGGTTAGAAAAGTTAGAAAAAGAACTGGCTAACCTCAAGGAAGAACAATCGGGATTAAATGCCCAATGGCAAGGAGAAAAAGAGATTATCGATAAAGTTCGTGGGGTTAAAGAAGCGATCGAACAAGTTAATCTAGAAATCCAACAGGCCGAACGAGATTATGATTATAATCGCGCCGCCGAATTAAAGTTCGGAAAATTAACCGATCTGCAGCGGCAAATGTCCGCCCTAGAAACTCAATTGGCCGACAAACAAACCACCGGTAAAAGTTTATTAAGGGAAGAAGTTATCGAATCGGATATCGCCGAAATTATCTCGAAATGGACGGGAATTCCTCTCAATAAATTGATCGAATCGGAAAAAGAAAAACTCCTCAATCTGGAAGACGAATTACACGAAAGTGTCATCGGTCAAGAGGAAGCAGTCACAGCCGTGGCCGAAGCGATTCAACGTTCCCGCGCCGGTTTATCGGACCCAAACCGTCCCACGGCCAGCTTTATTTTCCTCGGTCCGACGGGTGTTGGTAAGACAGAATTGGCGAAAGCCCTAGCGCGCAATCTCTTTGACACCGAAGAGGCTCTAGTTCGCATCGATATGTCGGAATACATGGAAAAACACAGCGTTTCCCGTCTCATGGGCGCGCCTCCAGGATACGTCGGCTACGATGAAGGGGGACAATTAACCGAGGCAATCCGGCGTCGTCCCTACTCTGTCATCCTCTTTGATGAGATTGAAAAAGCCCATCCCGACGTTTTTAACGTTATGTTACAAATCCTTGACGATGGGCGCTTAACCGACTCTCAAGGTCATCTGGTTGATTTCAAAAATACCATCATTATTATGACCAGTAATATCGGTTCTCAATACATTTTAGACGTGGCCGGTGATGAGTCTCGTTATGAGGAAATGCAGGCACGAGTGATGGAAGCAATGCGGAATAGTTTCCGTCCCGAATTCCTCAATCGTATCGATGAAACGATCATTTTCCATAGTTTACAAAAAGCACAACTGCGCTCGATTGTCAAACTACAGTTAGCCAATCTCAGCGATCGCTTGATGGAACAAAAATTAGCCCTGAAACTTGCCGATATTGCCCTCGATTATCTAGCAGAAATTGGTTACGATCCAGTGTACGGTGCGCGACCCTTAAAACGGGCAGTACAAAGATATGTGGAAACTCCGATCGCTAAGGCAATTCTGCGCGGCGAATTCAAAGGGGGAGACACGATTTTTGTCGATGTGGCCGATGAAAGATTGACCTTTAAACGGTTAGCTTCTCCGGTAGTAACTGCTTAATTAGCAAGGGTGGGCAATGCTCACCCTTTGATTATTATGGAAGCATGGGATTTTTGCTTGAATCTATGACTGCAACACTGCTCGCACCGCCGGCTGAAATAATTCACCTGTCCGGGATTAGCTGGGGAACCTACGAAACGCTGCTAGAAGAAATGAGCGATCGCCGTCTGCGGCTGACCTACAATCGTGGCAATTTAGAAATCATGGCTCCTTCCCCAGAACACGAATTTAGTAAAACCCTCATCGGTCGCTTTGTCGAAACCCTAGCGGAAGAATCAGTAGTCCCGATTTATCCCCTTGGTTCTACCACCTTTAAACGCCCTAAATTGAGTGGTGCAGAACCAGATGAATGCTTTTACATTGATAATATTGAGGCGGTTCGGGGGAAAAAGCGACTGGACTTAAATGAAGACCCTGCACCGGATTTAGTCATAGAAATTGATGTCACCAGCAGTTCTCAAAATCGCCTTCAGGTTTATGCAGATCTAGGCGTGGCAGAGGTTTGGGTTTATAATGGGGAATCTCTGGTTATCCAACAATTACAAAATGGCACTTATATCACCTCCCCAACCAGTCAGTTTTTTCCTAATTTACCCATCTTAGAAATTGCTATATTTTTACAACAAGCTGGCCAGACAGATTACCTAGAGTTAGTAAAAGCATTTCGGAATTGGGTAAGAAGTCAGCTGAAAAAATAAATCTGAACCGGAGTCTCAAAAATGGAAATTAACAAGTTTCCCCTTTTGGGTCGTCGGTCGTCAACACCAAATTAGGTTACACTTCATCGACCCGAAGGTTAATGCGGATGGAGGGACTCGAACCCACACATCAAAGACACTAGAACCTAAATCTAGCGCGTCTACCAATTCCGCCACATCCGCAAATGTATTACTGTATTCAATCATAGCATAAGATACTATAGGAAAGATAAAATTTTTTATTCTTAATAATTTTATGCTCTTAGGTTTTGTTTTTCAGTCTCCTGGCCCCGTCCTCTGGGAGATCGGACCGATTCCGGTGCGCTGGTATGGATTTCTGATTGCTATGGCGGTATTATTGGGTGTCACCCTCTCCCAGTACCTCGCCCAAAAAAGAGCGATCAATCCCGATTTAATCGCTGATTTGGCCATTTGGTTAGTAGTGGGGGCCATACCTGCAGCCCGTCTGTACTATGTTCTCTTTCAGTGGCAAGAATACGCGCAAAATCCTGCTGATATTATCGCCATTTGGAAGGGTGGTATCGCTATTCACGGGGCAATTATCGGGGGTTTGCTGGCAGCCCTAATTTTTGCCCGCATTAATCGGGTTTCTCTTTGGCAATTACTCGATCTGGTGGCCCCCTCAGTTATTCTCGGTCAAGCGATTGGACGTTGGGGTAACTTTTTTAATTCGGAAGCTTTTGGCAGTCCGACTAATTTACCTTGGAAGTTGTTTATTCCTCCGGCTAGTCGTCCTTTAGAATATATCGCCGTCGATTATTTTCACCCCACCTTTCTCTACGAATCTCTCTGGAATCTGGCAGTTTTTGCCCTACTCATCTATCTATTTTTCTGGGGTTTAAAACACCCTAGTAAATTAAAAATTGGCACCCTTACCCTAGTCTATTTTATCGCCTACAGTCTAGGTAGATTCTGGATCGAGGGGCTACGCACCGATAGTTTAATGTTTGGGCTTTTGAAAATGGCGCAAATAATTAGTTTAGGAGCGATCGCTATCGGTATTTTCGGTTTATTCTGGTTATATAAACTCCAGCGTCCTTTACCGGATGTGGTGGCGACCGTCAGTTATAATCAAAAGTTACCCTAGCTAACCCTGACAATGGATCTAGTAACGATTTTTCAACAGGTTTTAAACGGTTTATCGATCGGTAGTGTCTATGCTATTTTTGCCCTCGGTTACACTTTGATTTTTTCCATTTTAGGGATTATCAATTTTGCCCATGGCGCAATTTTTACCCTCGGTGCCTATTTTACCTACGCTCTAGCGGGGGGAGTTTTCGGTTTTAATGGTTTATTAGCTAATGCCAAATTACCCTTTTCCTTGCCCTTTTTTTTAGCACTCTTGCTAGGCTGTATCCTTTCAGGTTTCACCTCGGTTCTTCTGGAAAGATTGGCCTTTAAACCCCTCCGGGTACGGGGTTCCGATTCTCTCTTAACTCTGGTTTCTAGCCTAGGGGCAGCCGTGGTGATTGTCAATGTCATTCAATACTTATTCGGGGCAGAAATTTATACTTTTCCCGATGGTATTTATGGCAATCTTCCCCCCGCAATTAATTTCGGTACAGCCGATCGCCCCGTGGCAATTCGCACAATTCAGATTATTATTTTTCTGGTTTCAGCAGTTATGGTAGCTTTACTAACTTATTGGGTTAATTTCACCAAAATGGGCAAAGCTTTACAAGCGGTAGCTGAAGATGTCACCACGGCCAGTTTGTTGGGGATCAATCCCGAAAAATTTATCGTGATTACCTTTTTTATTAGTGGTGCCTTGGCAGGTTTAGCAGGAACTTTAGTCGGTTCTAGTGTTAGTATCGCTGGCCCCTATTTCGGTATTGCTTTCGGATTAAAAGGTTTAGGAGTGATTGTTTTAGGGGGATTGGGAAGTATCCCCGGAGCAGTAATCGGTGGTTTATTATTGGGTATTGCCGAAGCTTTTGTTCCCGCAGAATATTCCGGTTATCGAGAGGCGATCGCTTTTGCTATTCTCTTTATTATGTTGTTAGTTCGTCCCCAGGGTTTACTAGGCAGAAAGTTAATTCAAAAAGTCTAATTCGGTTTAATTAGCCCCGAGAAAAACTGTTTTTCCTGACAAAGAAGATTGATAGGCAGCGTATGCCACTTCTAGGGCATAAAGACTGGCTTGGGGAGTAACATAAAGGGGAATCCGATCGAACAGATAATCTAACACCATGACGGTATCTTTGGCAAAAAGACCGCGACGGGTTTCCACTTCTAAAGCTTGGCTACCTTCACTATTAATTAACTGCCCTTTTTCCCCTTCAAACATTAAGCTGCCCCCCTCGCCATGAATAGTGAAAGTTCGCTCATTTTGCCAAAAAACTTCCCCTTTACCGTAGGTAACTTCAGCAATTAAGCCATTTTTAAATAATAACTGCGCCTCACACAAACAGGCCAGAAAATAATCGGATTCCGGGGCATTCCAATAACGACAATGACAGGATACGGACTCCACTTCCCCAAATAAATTAGTAAAGCGATGGATACGAGAAAGGGCAGCGATCAAAGGAAAACCGAATAAATCCCGATGAAATGTCCAGCGCCGGGGCGCTGGTCTGCCGGTGGCGATCGTGGTATAACGGGCTAGGTGGATATTGCCGAGGGTGGCTAAATACTGCTGTTGGGTTTGATGCAGTCCCCCCAAAAGTTCAATATGTTCGACGTGCAGTAATTTCTTCTCGGTTTCGGCTAGGGTGATTAATTCTGCTGCCGCTGCCGGGTGAAAAGCCAGAGGATACTCGACGATAACGTGCTTACCGGATTTTAAGGCAGTACGGGCGATCGAGGCATGGGCCTGATTAACGTTGGCAATGACAATCAGATCGAGATCGGGATGGCTGGCCAGGCTTAGTGCTGAATCTAGGGCAGAAATTTGGTATTTTTGCGAGAAATTAGCGATCGATTCGGGACTATTACCGCTAAAATGCAGAAGCTGCGCGCGATCATCCGCTTGCAAGCTTTCAGCGCGACGTTGAGCGGCGAACCCTGTGCCAACTATACCAATTTTTAGGGGACGATGAGAAGTCATCAGGGGCATTCTGGCGACGCTTTATCTTGGCAATCAACTCATCTATTATCTCAAAAATAGCGCCCTAAAAGATGTGGAGGGGTGAATTCATATTTTAAATGGGCAACGCCAATTTTTTGCTCCTGTTTAGGCCCCAGATCTTCTAAACCGCGATCGGTTGTCGGGGAGCATGACGACGAGGGGAAACCACCACGGGAGTTGGCGACACTGCACAGGTTAATTCTAGAGACTGTTCTAAACTAACCACCCGATTGAGTTGTTGCCATTCAGCACTAAAAGGAGGCATCGCTAGAGCGCAGGCTTTCCAATGAGCTTCGACGGGAACATCTAGTTGTTGACAAGTGCCACCGCGCCGACCTTGGGTTTGATAGTATCGGCAGTATCGACAGGAAGAGGTAAGAAAGTTCGCGGCTTGCATGGGTTGGCTTTAAAAGGAAGATGATTATAAGGAACTCAAGGGATGACTCTCTTTTTGCTCTGTGTAATATTGTCCTACCCCGTGCCAAGGGTATTTTCCCGACTACCACAGCTAGAACTGATATGCCATATAGTTTTTAGTGATCCCCAAAAAAAATTTTATTTTTAGAATCTTTTAATAGTTACTTTGCAAAAAGCAGCATTGTCTCAAAACTGAGGAGTTAAACTCAGTTGTGGCCGAGGTTATCGGCTCTAGTATCGGCGATAACAAAGCGGGGATCAAGCCTTAGCTGAATAGAATTGATGAATACAGGTTCAATTAAGACAGAAAAGATCGGCCAATTGATTCCTGACTCAAAACCACTCTTTCCACAAGACTATAAAAAAATTGCATCTTTTACTCCGCCCGACTGGGCAAAACAAAAAGCACAACATTGCCAACGCTCAAGCTCTCCGGAGGGACTGGGAGACTGACAACGAGGACAAATCGGCCAAGATCGGGTTCTGTGACGTATTTTCTGGCTCCAAGTCTCTAAAATGTCCGGTTGCTGGGGATTTTCTGGCGGTTTTTCCGGGGT
This sequence comes from Microcystis sp. LEGE 08355, assembly GCF_015207185.1. Taxonomy (NCBI): domain Bacteria; kingdom Bacillati; phylum Cyanobacteriota; class Cyanophyceae; order Chroococcales; family Microcystaceae; genus Microcystis; species Microcystis sp. LEGE 08355. Next base: position 15,100 of record NZ_JADEXI010000041.1, read on the forward strand.
GACATAGCTAGGATGATCTCTGAGGGAATTAGGCGAGATCGCTTCTGGGGGAATTAACTGACTATCTTGCTGCCAACGGGCAGCAGAAAAGCGGATATCGCTCAAGGGAGTCTCTAACTGACTATTAAGCCGTTTTAATAAGCTATAGCGTTGTAAAGACAATTCCTGGGCTAAAGCGGCACTACTGGTAGCCACCGATAAAACCCCGCGATTGAGGGAAAAAGGCCGGGTTTGCTCCAGCAGACGGGGATTAATAATTTTTGGCCATAATTGCAGCACTTGATCATAGTGGCGATATTCTTCCCAACCCTCCTGTTGAGTAATAGCCGCCAAAATTTTGGCAAGAGAATGTAAAGACATAGGGAAAATCTAGAGAATACCACGTTAGACTAGGACGAAAAAACCTGCTAACTTTTCAGCATAACCTTATAATACCGTCATGAAATCCGATCGATCCCCATCCTCCCAAGATTTGCCTCTCTCGATCGTCCATCAACCCAGTTCAGCCATTGATACCGCTCAGGAACCAGAATACCTAGAAGCTTCTATCATTAAAGTCTATCCCCCAGCTAAAAATGTCTTTTTTACTCCTTGGGGTATCCAGGCAATGGTAATCTTTTTAATTGCTAATAGTCTCCTCAGTCTCAATCAATGGTTAACCAGCACCACCCCCACCCCGAGGAAAGCTGAGAATTCCCCCCTCGAGCAGCGCCAAAATAACTC
>NZ_JADEXI010000042.1:0-15726 GCF_015207185.1 Microcystis sp. LEGE 08355
ATCTTAGGGGCCACCAATTAACTTTATCTCTGGTGGCACTGTACACTTCTTTTAAACCTTCGGCATCTAGTACCCGAATTAAATCCCCCGTCGATTCGGAGGCAATTAATCCCACGGTTTGCAATCCTTTTAATACCTGTTCGACGGTGCGTTGATTGAGTTGACAAGCACGAGCAATCACATCTACGGATAAATCAAAAGTATAGATATTTTCGGCACTCGGTTGACTGCCTAATTCTCTTTCTTGATAGATTAAAGCTCTCAGTAAAGTGGCTACAGCTTGGGGTGGATAGCTACTGCAATTAAGCAAATGATACTCGAATTTTTGCTGTAATTCAAATAAAAAACAGTACCGTTGACGAAAACTTTCGTTATCGTTGTAAATCTTTTCTAGTGCCGATAAGGGAATTTTCAGGACGTGGGTAGTTTTATAGGATTCCACCAAACAGGGAAAGGCACGACTGGCTAAACCATAACTAAAGGGTAAACTCCTCATGCCAAAACAGCCACCGGGGTAGGTAATGGCAATAATCCGGTCGAGGGGAGTGCTGCGGACAACGATTACACCCTCATCCAAAATCACATACAAAACATCTAGAAATTCATCGGGTAGAAAAGCCGTATAGACGGGACGATTGGAAAATAGCGTCTCTAGCTTGAGATTGTCGGCATCGAGATACTGACTTAACCAAGCTTCCTCTAGTCCGCGAAAGAGAAAACTCTGGTTAATCAGTTGTTGTAGGAGGGTTGTTTTTTTGGCCTTGACGCTCTTGCCCATAGTCTCAAACCTAGATGTAGCACTGATTTTATCTTCTCACAGTTTCCCTTGTTATCGCCTTATTCCCAATTTGTTTTATAAATGTATTGAAATTTTATTTCCTGTGCTGTAAGATTAAAGCAGACCTGAAAACAGATACAACCTCAGAGTAAAGCTTAGGAGTGCCGCCGATGCAGTCATCCCAGTCTTGTTTATCCCTACTCATGGCAACTGTCTTGACGGGAGGAATGCTGGCATCTTGTACCTCATCCCCCACCAATAGCGGCAATGACAGCCAAAAACCCGTGACTGTGACGCTTGTTTCCTATGCTGTTACCCAAAGCGCCTACGAAAAAATCATTCCCAAATTTGTCGAGGAATGGCAACAAAAAACGGGGCAAAAAGTAACTTTTGAACAGAGTTATGGTGGTTCCGGTTCCCAAACTCGCGCCGTTATCGATGGTTTGGAAGCGGATGTGGTAGCGTTGGCTTTAGCTTTGGATACCAAGAAAATTGAGCAAGCGGGATTAATTCAACCCGGTTGGGAAAAAGAAGCTCCTAATGACTCTATTGTTCATAAATCTGTGGTGGCTTTTGTTCCTCGTGATGCCAATATTAAAATTAATAAATGGTCAGATTTAGCCAAGGATAATATTAAAGTTATTACCGCTAATCCCAAGACTTCTGGCGGAGCGCGCTGGAATTTTCTTGCTCTTTGGGGTTCGGTGACGCAAGCGGGAGGCAGTGAACAAGCGGCGGAAACTTTTGTCGAAAAAGTGTTTAAAAATGCGCCAGTTTTACCTAGAGATGCTCGCGAATCTAGTGATGTATTTTTTAAACAAGGCCAGGGAAATGTGCTAATTAATTACGAAAATGAGATGATTCTCGCTAATCAAAAAGGTGAGAAGTTAGCTTACATTGTTCCTACTGATTACAACATTTCTATTGATAATCCCGTGGCGGTTGTTGATGCCAATGTGGATAAAAAAGGTACGAGAAAAGTGGCCGAGGCTTTTGTGCAGTTTTTATTTACCCCAGAGGCACAGAGGGAATTTGCTCAGGTGGGTTTTCGTCCCGTTGAACCGACGATAGTTAAAGAGTTTGAGAGTAAATTTCCTCAGATAAAAAATCTCTTTACCGTGCAGGATTTAGGAGGTTGGGATCAGGTACAAAAACAATTCTTTGATAGTGGAGCCGTCTTCGATAAAATTTTGACTAAAGCTGGTAAATCTTAAAGGAGAAAAACCATGGACAATCAACCTCAATGGCAAACTATTAATCATCCCCAAAGTGACTTACATCTCGATCAATCTGGACTTGATCGCCCCACTTCCCGAAGAATAAAAATTCGCATTCCTAAACAATATATTAACGAGCCTATTATAGCACGTTTAGGTTCTTTTCCCGGTCTAAAAGTGAATATATTTTCCGCTTTGTTAGCTGCCAATAATAATCAAGATGGCTGGTTCGATCTACAACTACAAGGCAACTCCCAAGGGATAGAAAATGCCCTTTCCTATCTGGCAGATTTAGATGTAGAAGTTTGGTATGATTCAGCACAAGTTCTTGAAGAAGCGGACAATTGGTAATCTCTAGCAATAATTAACAATGGCTAACCCACAATTATCTTTATCTCCCAGTCAACCCCTGAAAAAAGTTTCTATTCCTTGGGTAATTACCATTAGTTATCTAGTGGTTTTGTTGGTTTTACCGGCAGCGGCATTATTTGCTAAATCCCTAACTCTTGGTTTTGCTGAATTTTGGCGTGTTGCCACTTTACCGATTTCTTTGTCCGCTTACCAAGTCACTTTTTTGACTTCCTTAATCGCCGGATTAATTGACGGAGTTTTTGGCACTATTATCGCTTGGGTATTAGTGCGGTATCGATTCCCGGGTAAAAAAATTGTCGATGCTTGTGTGGATTTGCCCTTTGCTTTACCCACTTCTGTTGCTGGTTTAGTCCTAGCCACAGTTTACAGTGATAACGGTTGGCTCGGTCAATTTTTTGCCCCCTTTGGCATTAAGATATCCTTTACCATTTTAGGGGTTTTTGTGGCGATGTTATTTATCGCTTTACCCTTCATTGTCCGCACCCTACAGCCGGTTTTACAGGAAATGGAAAAAGAAGTAGAAGAGGCAGCTTTATCCCTCGGAGCTTCCTCTTGGCAAATCTTTTGGCGAGTTATTTTTCCCACAATACTACCCGCTATTTTAACAGGAGTTGCCCTCGGTTTTGCCAGAGCGATCGGTGAATATGGTTCTGTAGTTATTATCTCCTCTAATATCCCCTTTAAGGATTTAATTGCCCCAGTTTTAATCTTCCAAAGACTAGAGGAATATGATTACACAGGTGCGACAGTAATCGGCATGGTTTTATTACTGGTTTCTTTGTTCATGTTAGTAGTAATTAATTTCCTGCAGCAATGGGGGCAAAAATACAGAGTTAAGTAAAGAGTAAAAAATATTAGGGTATAACTGGAGACAGATCAAAAATGCTGAGTCTAAAAAAATCAACTAAACCGAAAGAGTGGGATTACAAACCCCTACTAATTATCATCGCCCTTGTTTATCTGGCACTATTATTATTTATTCCAGCAGCGGCAGTATTTTACTATGCTTTTCGCAATGGATTCCAAGCTTTTTTAGAAGCGGCGGGAACTTCTGACTTTATCGAAGCGGTAAGATTAACAGTAATTATTGCCCTAATTACTGTTCCTTTAAACACAATTTTTGGACTTTGTGCAGCCTGGGTAATTGCTCGCAATCAATTTCGTGGCAAAACGTTATTAATTAGTTTAATTGACTTACCTTTTGCCGTTTCTCCTGTGGTAGCGGGTTTAATGATTGTACTGCTCTATGGGCGCAATGGTTGGTTAGGTTCTTTTCTCGAATTTTTCGATATAAAAATACTTTTTGCTTTACCCGGAATGGTATTAGCAACTATATTTGTTACTATGCCTTTTGTAGCTAGAGAAGTTATCCCAGTCTTAGAAGAAATTGGTTTGGAACAAGAGGAGGCGGGGCGCACTTTAGGGGCAAATGATTGGCAGATTTTCTGGCGCGTAACTTTACCTAATATTCGTTGGGGATTGATGTACGGAGTGCTGTTAACTAATGCCCGGGCGATGGGAGAATTTGGGGCGGTTTCTGTGGTTTCTGGCAGTATTTTAGGGAGAACTGCTACCCTGCCAATTTTCGTAGAACAGGCTTATAAAAATTATCTCACTCCTGCCGCTTTTAGTGCGGCAGCTATCCTCGCTTTACTAGCGGGAGTTACTTTAATTATCAAAGAAATTCTCGAACGTAAAACCGCCCACAAAATTCACACTACATAACTACAAAAAACCTAAAAATTATGAGGGCGTTGGGTTTCATACTTCAACCGTTCGGCAAAAGCTCACGGCCGAAGCCCAACCTACGTTCATCTTATATTTAATTCCACCCACCTACTTACTTAACTACAATTAACCTAAAATATGAGTATTACCATCCAGCAAGTTTCTAAACGTTTCGGCAATTTTCAAGCTTTAGATAATATCAATTTAACCATTCCTGAAGGCAAATTAGTCGCCCTTCTTGGACCATCGGGATCGGGAAAATCCACCTTATTACGTTCAATTGCGGGATTAGAAACTCCCGACAGTGGTGCGATTATTATTAATGGACAAGATACCACTCATCTAGATCCTAGACGGAGAAATATCGGCTTTGTTTTTCAACATTATGCCCTATTTAAACATTTAACTGTCCGTCAAAATATTGCTTTTGGTCTAGAAATTCGCCAGCAAAAATCGCCAGTAATTAAGAAAAGAGTTGAGGAATTATTAGAATTAATTCAATTACAAGGATTAGGCGATCGCTATCCCGCCCAATTATCGGGAGGACAACGGCAAAGAGTAGCTTTAGCCCGCGCTTTAGCCATTCAACCGAATGTATTATTATTAGATGAACCCTTTGGAGCTTTAGATGCAAAAGTTAGAAAAGAATTAAGGGTATGGCTGAGAAATTTACACGAAGAAGTTCACGTTACCAGTGTTTTTGTTACCCACGATCAAGAGGAAGCAATGGAGGTAGCTGATACGATTGTCGTGATGAATCATGGTAGAATTGAACAGGTGGGTTCTCCCGCCGAAATTTACGATCATCCTGCCACACCTTTTGTGATGCAATTTATTGGGGAAGTGAATATCTTACCTAATCTAGCGGGATTAGGAAATGGGCATCATCATGGTCATAATTCCACCGTTTTTATCCGTCCCCACGACCTCGAAATTATGCCCAATCAAGATGGTTTGAATAGTTGGGCAGTGGTAAAAAGAGTTATTCATTTAGGCTGGGAAATACAAGTAGAATTAATGTTAGCCGATGGGGAAATGGTGGTGGCTTATCTCAATCGTGAGGAGTACAAGCAATTACAGTTACAACCAGAACAAACGGTACATTTAAAACCAAGAAAAGCGACCTTACTCACTGATTTTGACAATCCAAGTGAGAAATTTATCGATTACTCAATTTAAAAACTCTGGGTTTATTAGAGAGTTTTTTATAAAATAAACCTTAAAGCCAAGTCAAGGCTGATTCTGGTCTGGAGAAAGCAGATGATGGGGAAACTGAGGAAAGAGAAATGGGTGCATCTGATCACCCATTGGATTTGATATTATAAGTAGAGATTACTAAAAATTGAGCAGTTTTTTGGGGTAACTGGGGAAATTAACAGCTAATCTGGGACAAGACGAGCTAAAAGCAGCAGAGAGCAACAATCAATGTCTAAAAACTCTATACCTCGAATCGAAAATCTGCGCGTGCAAAATTACCGAGCTTTACAGGACTTAGAATTAAAAAGCATTACTCCTTTAACCGTTTTTCTCGGTCCTAATGGGAGCGGAAAATCTACCATATTTGATGTCTTTGCTTTCCTCTCTGAATGTTTTACTGTTGGTTTAAGAAAAGCTTGGGACAGACGGGGAAGATTTAAAGAATTAAGAACTAGAGGACAAGAAGGTTACATCATTATCGAATTAAAATATAGAGAAACCAAAGACTCATCTTTAATTACCTATCATTTAGCTATTAATGAAGCTAACAATCGCCCTTATGTTGCCGAAGAATGGTTACAGTGGAGACAAGGAGCGAAGGGCAAACCTTATCGCTTTTTAGACTTTAAAGAAGGGGAAGGAATAGTGATTAGTGGAGAAAATCCCAAACCAAAAGATAAACGAATTTCTGAACGATTAGACTCCCCGGAATTTTTAGCTGTTAGTACCCTGGGACAATTGGCCAAACATCCCCGGGTTAGTGCTTTGCGTCGTTTTGTCACAAGTTGGTATCTTTCCTACTTAACCGCAGATAATACTCGCACTCAACCAGAAGCAGGAGCGCAAGAAAGATTATCCCCAACTGGTGACAATTTACCTAATGTTATTCAATATTTAAAAGAAGATCATCCTCAACGATTAGAATCTATTTTACAAACCCTTTCTCGTCGAATTCCTAGATTAGAAAAAGTAGAAGCATCTATTATGCCGAATGGACAGCTTTTACTTCAGATTAAAGACGCACCTTTTCAAGAGCCAATTCTTGCCAAATTTGCCTCCGATGGCACTTTAAAAATGTTGGCTTATTTAACTATTTTATATGATCCAATCCCGCCGCAATTACTGGGAATAGAAGAACCAGAAAATCATCTTCATCCCCGTTTATTACCTGAATTAGCAGAAGAATGTCGGGCAGCGACCGCAAGTACACAATTAATGGTAACAACTCATTCTCCCTTTTTTGTAGATGGTTTGAAACCAGAAGAAGTTTGGGTGCTTTATCGAGATGAAAATGGTTTTACTCAAGCTAAACGTACTTCAGCAATGCAAGGAGTTAAGGAATTTATTCAAAATGGTGCTTTGTTGGGTCAATTATGGATGGAGGACTATTTTGATGTGGGTAATCCTAGCATTTAAATTTAATAGCAAAGGAGGGAAAAAGTGCATCTTGAATTTTTAGTCGAAGAATTTTCTACCCAAGAATGTTTAAATCAAATTTTACCTAAAATATTATTTGAGAATGTCACCTATAAAATTCATGCCTTTCGAGGTAAATCCGATTTAATCAAAAAGCTACCGGAGCGATTAAAAGGCTATCAATGCTGGATACCCGATGATTATCGAATCATTATTCTTGTAGATAGAGACAATGAAGATTGTCAAATGCTCAAAGAAAAGTTAGAAAATATTGCCCAACAAACAGGAATGATAACCAAAACGATTAGTGAAGATAAAAAAACATTTCAGGTGTTAAATAGAATTGCTATAGAAGAACTAGAAGCTTGGTTTTTTGGTGATATTCAGGCTATAGTCTCAGCCTATCCCAAAGTTTCTACTAATGTGGGACAGCAAGCAAAATACAGAAAACCCGATGAAATTACGGGCGGAACTTGGGAAAACTTAGAAAAGATACTTCAAAAAGCTGGGTATCATCGAGGAGGTTTAGAAAAAGTGAAAGCAGCCAGAGAAATTTCTCAATTTATGACTCCTGCTCATAATTGTTCTCCTAGTTTTCAGATTTTTTATCAAGGTTTATTGGCGATGATTAGCTAAGGATGTTTAGGAAAGTCAATGATAAAACTTCTAGGTTACTGTCAAGGATAAATTAATTTTTAACTGTTGAATAAATTGTTGCATAATTGTTCAAAATTCGGTGTTGATATTGACTGATAACTGATCACTCAGGTTAACTAACTATTTTTTGCCTCTAATTTGGTTAAACGACTTTTAAGTTCCTGATTTTCCTGTTTCATTTTTTCTAATTCCTCGCGAATTTCCTGAATTGCTTTGTCGGAACCTAATTTTTTCTGGACTTTTTGTACTGCTTCCTCCGCTACACGACGGACGCGACCATCGGGAGTTCGATCGCTCAAAGCTTGTAAAATAACGATAGCTTTGGCATTTTCTATCTGTCCTAACGCGTTACACACTGCCACTTGCGTCAAGAAAAAAGTTTCCTTGGCAATGGTTTCTAAACGTTCCAAAATTACGGTTAATTTGTCGCTGGTTTGTCCGGAAGAAATCGCTCCCAGGGCGCGGATAGCCCCTAATCTCAGGGGTTGAGGCGTGCCTAAAGCCGTGTACGTCAAAATTGACTCCAAAGCCGCCGACGAGGTTTTTAACTGGCTTAAACCGCCAATTGCGCCCGCTCTTACTACCTCATTCCACCCCTTTCTTAACTGTAAAATATGATTGAGCAGGTCAATAATTTCCCCTTCTTTATTTTGCAATTGTCCCACGGCCATAGAGCCTAATCCTCGCGCCGCGGCCGCTTCCACATAATAACTAGCATCTCCAGCTTCTAGTAGGGATTTAAGCGCGTGATAACTATCTAAGGTTTTAATTTCACTTAATCCCTCGACCACTGCCCGACGTACTTGTGCTTTTTCATCGTTTAAACCTTTAATTAAAGCAGTAACCGCCTGATCTAAACCAAGAGTCGCTAACTGTTTGACCACCTCCACACGCACCCCCCAAAAAGGCTCATTTTCTAGGGATGTCCCTAAAGCTTCGATCGCTTCTAAACCGCCTTTTTTAGCAATGGCTATGGCTGCATAGATGCGGGAAATTGGATCGGGATCCTGTTGTAATTGCGCTTTTAATTCACCGATGGGATACTCAAGAGTGACGGTTTTGAGGAAATTATTACCCCGATCGAACTTGACAAAATCGGGCTTTTGTGCTAGGGGAAAATAGAAAGTTTGTTCTTTTTGGTGAATCCGCAGATTGTAGGTAAGATCGTCAGAGTTGAGATAGGCAAAAGCGACGGGAATTTTCAAGTCGAATAGTTCCTTTTCGTCCTGGGTTTGGGTGACAGTTAATTGGGCTAAATTATTCTGATTGTCCCAACTGTAGGCCACCTTATAATCGGGATGACCACCGCGATAAACGTACTGATCAAAGAGGAATAATAAATTGTAGCCGGTCGCTTTTTCGATCGCCCGTAATAAGTCCACAGTTTCCACGGTTTTATGGGCATTATCTCGCACAAAAGTCTGAATCGCTTTTCCGAATAAATCTTCCCCTAAAATAGAGCGGATCATGTGATAAACACAAGCACCTTTTTCGTAGAGATGACGATCATAAAGTTCGATCGCTTCTCGATAAACATGAGTAACAATCGGACGACGATAGCGGGAAGTATCTTCTTCTAAATAACTTCTTGCTTCCCCTAATAAATAATAACTAGCAGCTGCTTTTCCGTATTCCGATTCTGTCCATAAAACCTCAGAATAGGAAGCCATTCCCTCTTTAATCCAAGCGTGAGACCAGTGTTTAATTACCACTAAATCACCGAACCATTGATGAGCTAATTCATGGGCAACTAAGCTTTCTGTCCAAGTATGATCGATGCTGGCTCTTTGATCAATTAAACAGCGATCGGTTAAAATTGTGGTGGAGGTATTTTCCATCCCACCAAAAATAAAATCATCTACACAAACTTGTGCGTATTTAGGATAGGGATAGGGATAACCAAACTTTTGGCTAAAAAACTCGATCATGCGGGGAGTTTTACCCATACTTCTTTGGCCCTCTTCTTCCCGTCCTTTTTCCACATAATAAGTGACAGGAACACCATTCCATGAGTCGCATAATTCAGCAAAATCTCCCACCGCAAGAGTCATTAAATAGGTAGGATGAATTTGCTTTTGTGACCAGTGATAAATTCTGTCCTCACCCACGGGTTCCACCGAGATTAATTCCCCGTTAGAAATAGCCATATAGGGTTGGGGAATTTTAACCCGAATTTCGGAAGTGGCCAATTGGCCGGGGTAATCAAAACAGGGAAACCAAAAGCGAGAATCTTCATCTTCTCCCTGGGTCCAAACTTGCATCGGTTTATCGGGATAATATTCATCGGGTCCGATAAAATATAACCCCCGTTGTGGTTGCTTAACCTGATAGTTAATCGTCAGGATAATCGGTTTATCGGTGGTGGGTTGCAGCAGATGAATGGTCAGAAGAGAACGATCATAGTCAAAGGGTTGACTGATACCTTCAATGAACACAGAATTAATATTTAAATCCACCGCGTCCAGAGTTAAACTGCTAATTCCCTGACGAATGGGGGTGAGGGTAATCTGACAGCTGCCCTGAAAACTTTGTTGAGGAATATCAATAATTAAATCGAGAAAAATATGATTAACTTGTCCGGGTCGATCGGGGTTATAATGGGGTTTAGCCCCGGGTAACTCAAAGGGTTGACGCTGATTATTTTCCGTGTCGATGGTGAGATGAGACATATTAGCCCTAACTTGCTGATTTTTGTCCGGTAAACTTAAATTAACACGATCGGTCGTCCCTTTCCTTGCTAATAATAATCCCACCCCTATGAATCTCCCTTCCTTTCTCTGGTTATGGAAAATTGCCGCTTGGTCGATGGGATTTACCCTCTTTGCCTATTTTTTACTAGCGGTTTCGGGGGTAAACATGGGTTATCGACGACTCGCGGGCCAATCTCGACCAAAATGGTTAAGACCCTTTCATCTCCTCAGCGGCCTGATCATGGTTGCTTTGGTCTTAATTCTGCTGGGAATCGGATTAGTGGGAACAATCGGTCATTATGGCAGTTTAGGCCACTCTTCCCACCTGATAGCGGGTTTATCGGTGGTTTTTCTGGTTTTTGTTTCGGCAATTAGCGGCCTGAACATTACAACCCGTCCACCCCTAGCGCGGTCTCTCCACATCGGCACTAATCTTTTATTGTTTCTGGGTTTTCTTTTTGTTAGCCTAACAGGATGGGATGTGGTCCAAAAATATCTACAATAAAAATAGTCGGCGATCGAGTGGAGACTGTTCGATCGAGAAAAACTAGCTAAGTAAGTGGATGTTAAAAATTGTCACATCCCCCCCCCTTATCAAGGGGGGCAGGGGGGATCAAAGACAAAATCTATCTTCAATTTAATTGAAACCACTTACTTATCTCATCCCGAAAAATCGCTTTTTAGTGACAGAATACTTACCCCCAAATCATTATGCAAACCGTCGAATCACAAGCTATTAACACGATGTCAGTGCCAAAAAAAGGGCTACCAGTAACAATTATTACTGGGTTTCTTGGTAGTGGTAAGACTACCCTCCTCAATCATATTCTCAGCAATCAACAGGGATTAAAAACTGCTGTTCTTGTCAATGAATTTGGTGAAATCGGTATCGATAATGAACTGATTATCAGCAGTGATGACAGCATGGTAGAATTAAATAATGGCTGTATTTGCTGCACGATTAACGAGGATTTAATTCAAGCAGTTTATAAAGTTCTCGAACGTCCCGAAAAAATCGATTATTTAGTCGTAGAAACCACGGGATTAGCCGATCCTTTACCGGTAGCTTTAACTTTTTTAGGGACGGAATTACGGGAAATGACCCGTTTAGATTCCATTGTCACTATGGTGGATTGTGCCAATTTTAGTCTCGATTTATTCAACTCGCAAGCGGCCTTAAGTCAAATCACCTACGGTGATATTATTGTTCTCAATAAAACCGATCTAGTGGATGAAGGGGATGTGGATTCTTTAGAAATAAGAATCCGGGACATGAAGCAAGGAGCGAGAATTCTTCGTACTAGCAAAAGTCAGGTTCCTTTACCCTTAATTCTCAGCGTCGGACTATTTGAATCGGATAAATATTTCGACACAGAAGAAGAACACCACGACCATCATCACCACGACCACGATCACGACCATTGCGATCATGATCACGATCATCATCACCACGATCATGATCATCACGACCATTCCAATCATTTAGAGGTAGATGGATTTACTTCTATTTCCTTTGCTAGTGACCAACCTTTTTCGATTCGGAAGTTCCAATATTTCCTCGATAATCAGTTACCGGAAAGCGTTTTCCGCGCTAAGGGGATTCTCTGGTTTGATGAAAGTCCTAAACGTCATATTTTTCACCTCAGTGGTAAACGTTTTACTCTCGAAGATGACGAATGGAAAGGTACTCCGAAAAATCAGCTAGTTCTTATCGGTCAAAATCTCGATCATGAAACCCTAAAAGAACAGATTAACAGTTGTCTCATTTTACCTGCTGTCAATCGCGGTAAAGGATTTGGCAAATAAACCCCGTGGGGGTGTTAGCCTAGGGTAACGCACCCCCATCACCTAAATTCCCCACTACCACCAATTATTTATTTTTATTCGGGTACTTTTCCCCCTAAAGATTCCACGATCGATCGAGTATTTTCCCTGAGCATTTTTACATAACTATCCCCCCCAGTACCCACCGCACCGATCGAATCAGAATATAATTGTTGTGGTGCTAATTTCACCCCCGCTTCTGCGGCTACAGTGGTAATTAAAGCGGGATTAATAGTCGTCTCGGCAAAGATAGCAGCAACCTGGAGATTTTTAATAGCATCGGCTAAATTTTTCACCGTTTGGGCGCTAGGTTGTTCTTCGGTACTAATGCCAATTAAAGTTCCCGCAACTTTTAACCCGTAGGCATGAGCATAATACTGAAAAGCGTCATGAGTGGTGACTAATTGCCTTTGGGAAGGGGGGATAGTTTCAATAGCCGCAGTAATCCAGCGATCAAGATTTTCTACTTCCCTGATTAATTGGGCGGCATTTTCAGTAAAAATTTCTTTATCTTCGGGACTTAATTCAATCAATTGATCTCGGATTTTTTCCACCATGATTATGCCATTTTTTGCTGAACCCCAAACGTGGGGATCGGGGACTTTCTGCCCCTCTTTTTCCAATTGTAAAGGCTTGATTGCTTCTCCCACAGCCACTTTTTTAGCTTTAATTCCCGTAGAATTGATCATTTTAATTAACCCCGGTTCGAGATTATAACCGTTATAGAGAATTAAATCAGCTTTTTCTAAAGCCACGCTATCGGCGGGAACCGGTTCATAAACGTGCGGATCATCCCCCGGTTTTAAAATGTCTTGATGGTCAATTTCTTCACCGCCCACTCGTGCGGTTAAATCGGCGATAATTGTGCTAGTGGAGATTACCTTGGGTTTTTGGTTATCAGTAGTATTAACCGAGGCATGACAAGCAACCAATCCCAAAAATAAACAGGATAAAATTAGTTTTTTCATCGAGAAATAGAGATGAGAGGTTAGAGGTTAGAGATGAGGGGAAATGGCATTGATATCTATCCTGATTTTTTTCCTGACTAAAGACTCCTTTTACTATTAAAATAGAGAATAGAGAAGGTGTAAATTCAAAAGACATGGATAACCAAGCCCCGATTAAACTACCGAAAACCAGCGAATCCGACCACCTCAAGCGCATTCGTCACACCACCTCCCATGTTATGGCCATGGCGGTGCAAAAATTATTCCCGAAAGCCCAAGTTACTATCGGGCCTTGGACTGAAACCGGATTTTACTACGATTTTGATGTGCCGGAACCTTTTACCGATAAGGATCTCAAGGACATCAAAAAAGAGATGGTCAAAATTATCAATAAAAAACTGCCAGTGATTCGCGAGCAAGTTTCTCGGGAAGAAGCGGAAAAGCGCATTAAAGCGATTAATGAACCCTATAAGCTGGAAATTCTGGCGGGAATTCAAGAACCCATCACCCTTTATCATCTTGGTGACGCTTGGTGGGATTTGTGCGCTGGTCCGCACCTAGATAATACAAGTGAACTAGACCCGAAAGCGATCGAATTAGAGACGGTAGCGGGTGCTTATTGGCGTGGGGATGAGAATAAAGCCCAATTACAGCGCATTTACGGCACAGCCTGGGAAAATCCCCAACAATTAGCCGAATACAAGCGCCGTAAGGAAGAGGCACTGAAACGGGATCATCGGAAATTAGGCAAAGAATTAGGTTTATTTATTTTCTCTGATTCGGTCGGGCCGGGGTTGCCTTTATGGACACCAAAAGGAACTTTAATTCGTTCTTTGTTAGAAGATTTTCTCAAAAAAGAACAGTTAAAACGCGGTTATTTACCCGTAGTTACTCCCCATATTGCTCGCGTCGATTTGTTTAAAATTTCCGGTCACTGGCAAAAGTACAAAGAAGATATGTTTCCCATGATGGCAGACGATGAGGAATCTGCTAGTAAGGAAATAGGATTTGTCCTCAAACCGATGAACTGTCCTTTTCATATTCAAATCTATAAAAGTGATTTGAGATCCTATCGGGAATTGCCGATGCGTTTGGCGGAATTCGGGACAGTTTATCGTTACGAACAATCGGGAGAATTGGGAGGGTTAACTAGAGTTCGCGGTTTTACCGTGGATGATTCCCATTTGTTTGTCACTCCCGAACAATTAGACAAGGAATTTTTAAGCGTTGTTGATTTAATTTTGACGGTGTTTAAGAGTTTACAATTAAAGAATTTTAAGGCGCGATTGAGTTTTCGTGACCCCGAATCGGATAAGTATATCGGTTCCGATGACGCTTGGGAAAAGGCACAATCAGCGATTAGAAAAGCGGTGCAAACTTTGGGGATGGATTATTTTGAAGCCCCCGGAGAAGCGGCTTTTTATGGTCCAAAATTAGACTTTATTTTCCAAGATGCCCTCGAAAGAGAATGGCAGTTAGGAACGGTACAGGTAGATTATAATTTACCCGAACGTTTTGAATTAGAATACGTTGCTGAAGATGGTAATCGTAAACGTCCGGTGATGATTCATCGCGCACCTTTTGGTTCTTTGGAACGTTTAATCGGTATTTTAATCGAAGAATACGCAGGCGATTTTCCTCTTTGGTTAGCCCCTGTCCAGATACGATTATTACCGGTTAGTGATACTCAATTGGATTACGCTAAAGAGGTGACAGCGAAAATGCAGTTGTTAGGAATTCGCGCCGAAACCGATACCAGTGGCGAACGTTTGGGTAAAATGATTCGCAATGCTGAAACTGCAAAAATACCCGTGATGGCAGTGGTGGGGGCAAAAGAAATGGAAAGTAATAGTTTAAGTATTCGCACCCGTGCCACGGGCGATTTAGGAGTAATTAGCGTCGAGGAAGTGGTGGCAAAATTAGAAACTGCCATCCAAAATCACGGTAATTTTTAAGCGTTTGCTCATCTAATTCTATGGGGCAGAAAATATTTCTGTCCCAGCATTTTTTCCTTTAGGTGTCATCATCTTTTTGAAAGGGATTTTCCCCAATACCTAGGCCTTTTTTGCTCTGTTTTAAGTCTTTCCAAAGGGCTTTAATTTTTTGGTAGGCTTCTAGAGAACTGATTTTGCCCCCCGTTTCTAGATTACAAATAAAACTGACTTTTTGGGCAAATTCCTGTAAATTGGCGTTAAATAGCAAGTTTTCTGGCTTAAATTCTCCATAGTAGGGGGCGCGAGGATAGAGAAAATCCTCCTTGCGGCGATCGGGGAGATTCGGGTTATCATCGTTAGGAGGATTCTGGTTCATAGGGCGACGGCGGGTAATTTTGCGGAATTTCTTTAGATTTTTCGGTAATGGTAATGGGAGATAATATCAATTGTTGGCTATGATTGAGGATTCAAGTAAAAACTTGGCTGATTTGCCAAAAGTTGACCCCCAGGATCGTGACGGTTTTTGGTTATAGGTTAAGGTTCGGTCGCCAAATGTTGACAGTTATCTTTAAGCTGCAATTATACATTATTTTTCTCAACGATCATCGAAAATTTGGGTCTGAAACCCCGTCGTTCTACGACGGCTTTACTGTTAAATATGAGCATCGTTTACGAAATATATGCTAAAATGTGAGGTATGGAGAAAGCCTATTCGTTTCGATTTTACCCCACACCAGAACAAGAGTCGCTATTGCGGCGCACTTTGGGCTGTGTAAGATTAGTTTACAATAAAGCTCTCCATCTCAGAACACAAGCTTGGTACGAAAAGCAAGAAAGAGTAGGCTACGCTCAAACTTCTTCAATGCTAACCGATTGGAAAAAGCAAGAAGAATTAAACTTTCTCAATGAAGTAAGCTGTGTACCTTTACAACAAGGGTTAAGACATTTACAAACAGCTTTCACTAA
>NZ_JADEXI010000043.1:0-15721 GCF_015207185.1 Microcystis sp. LEGE 08355
GTTTTTCGAGGCGATGATGACCTTTTTCCAGACGGTAATCATAACTAAATTGAATACCATCAAATTGATGTGCTTGAGCTTGCTAAAACCAGTTTTTGACCTGAGTATAAAGAGTCGGATGATTAGCAGGGTAAGCGCATCTTAACAATCCTTGACAAAATAAACTTTATGTGAGTTGCTTACCCAGAGAGCGATTCAGGCATATTTGAGGAGAATTGGCCATCTCAATTGTTAAGCAAAAATCGACCAAATGTGAAGATTTCGTAACTATTCTGATTGACTGGTATCACTTCAAATGCCCACACAGCAAGCGGATCACAAAATTGGCCAATTGTCAATAGCGTTTGAGATGCTCTCACCCTGCGTCAATCAGCCAAAAAACTTTGGGGCCAGTTTACCAGGTGTTTACCGACAATGTGCGGTTGCTTACACAGATTTTTGGGAGTCCTATAAGACAGTAATTCCTCGTAAACGTCATCGACTGGTCGGGAAAGAAACTGGTCAAACTAATCCTATTGAAAGATTAAATAATACCTTTCGACAAAGGATTTCTCGGCTGGTGAGAGACAGTCTATCTTTCTCTAAAAAAATGGAGAATCACGTTGGGGAACCCTTTGGTATTTTATCCATGACTACAATGCACAGCAAAGCAAAGGATTAAGCCGCCATCACTACTACCGAATCACCACCTCAGTTATCAGTTATCAGTGGGTAAGTTATCAGTTATCAGATGTGAGTTTTTAATTGTGCAGTATTAAATAGAAGTTTCTTACTGTCTTTTTACTGATTACTGATTACTGACCGAATTGACATTATTAGCAGACCTAGTTACCATAGAATGCAGACACACATATTTTAAACCAACAATGAAAGCAAGGTATCAATACCGTATTTACCCAACAGAACAACAAAATTGTCTCAGTTGTTCGGGTGTGTGCGTGTCGTCTGGAACGATACCTTAGCTTACTGCCAAGAACTCTATCAACAAGGAGAGAAAAAGCCAAAATATACAGAGTTGTCCAAAAGACTAACTCAAATTAAAAAGACGACAGAAAAAGTCTGGCTGACCGAGGTTTCTTCTATTGCTTTACAACAGTCTTTGAGAGACTTAGAGACAGCCTACTCTAACTTTTTTGCATCTTGTAAGGGAGACATAAAAGTAAAGAAAGTAAAGCCTCCCAAGTTTAAAAAACGCAAATTTAAACAATCAGGAAGATTTACCGATAATGGTTTTACCGTTAATCAACACCACGTTACTTTGGCAAAAATCGGTGATTTAAAAGTCGTTTGGAGCCGTCCATTACCCCCTAAACCTTCTAGCGTCACCGTGATTAAAGACGCAACATATCGATACTTTCTTAGCTTTGTCGTTGAGATTCAGCCCGAAACACTTCCTAATAATGGGGAGTCAGTGGGAATCGATTTAGGGATTGCTACCTTTGCGACTTTTTCAACAGGGGAAAAGACAGACGCTCCTAAACCGTTAAAGAAACGATTGAAACGACTAAGAAAGGCACAGAGAAACCTTTCTAGAAAACAGAAAGAAAGTAAACGACGGGAAAAAGCCAGAAAACGAGTATCTTTAATCCCCGCAAGGATTAAAGATACTCGGACTGATTTCTTGCAGAAACTATCCAATAAAATTGTTCGTGAGAATCAAACGATAATTTTAGAGGATTTAAACACATCGGGAATGGTCAAGAATCGTAAACTAGCCCGTGCTATATCAGACTTAGGATGGCGTTCTTTTCGAGATATGCTATCGGCAAAGTCTGATAAATATGGGCGTGATTTTCGGATAATTACGAGTTGGGAGCCAACTAGCCAACGATGTTTCTGTTGTGGGAATATTGGCGGCAAGAAAGCGTTAAATGTTCGTGAGTGGGAATGTTTTTTCTGTGGGACTTTTCATGATCGAGACATCAATGCTGCGGTAAATATCAAGGTCGCCGGTGGGCAATCGGAGACTTTAAACGGACGGGTCGGAAAGCGTAAGACTTCTGTTAAAGAAGCAGTATCCTGTGAAGCGTCAACCCAGCGGTCGGTTGTTCAATTAAGTTTGTTCGATCTGCCGGTCATCACCGTCCGTTTACGGCGGTGAGGATGTCAATGTCAAGTAATTTAGCCATTTTTAGCAAAAAACCAGAGCATCAATAGAACAATAGCGATCGCCAGTCCGCTAAAAAAAGTATTTTTATGCTGCTCTAACTGCATGGGTGCGGGGGGTTCTTCTTTTTTCTGTTTATTTGTTCCCTTTTTAAATTGCGCTGTACTATCGGGAAGTTTCTCTAAATCGGGAATCTTCGTCATCCACTCATCTGGGCGTTTGAGACGGGGAGCTTCGATAATATAAAGCAGACGCTTGGCCTGTTCGCGAATTTGATAGATAGGATGGGTAATAAGTTGCCTACAGATTTCACTGGCTTTCTCCCCCTCTCCTAACCCCTGATGGGCAGAAATTAACCAAATTTGGATCTCACCCCCTGCTCGGGATCCTAAGGAAATTAAGGATAAAGCCGCATTTAATTGCTGGATACTAAGACGATATTGTCCACGCTCAAAAGCACTGATTCCAGCTTGATAAAGGTCTTGAAAAGAAGGATTTTCGGCCACGGAGTCAAGATCGAGATAAATGAAATTTTACATAAGTATAGCAACAGGTAAGAAGCAAAAGGAAACTCTCGGCCATTGAGAATGAGAATCTTGACAAAAATCTGGTACACTTTCTTTCTTGTAAACCTGTTCAAAGCTGCACCGCATGAAAGAGAGGAACTCCCTGTTACTAACTATATTAGTGATCGCCACTACAATAATTAGTTTAGTTTTGGGGATTTTATTTGACGAAAAAGCAGCTTTATTAGGGATTTTGGCAGTTCCTGCCATGGTTGCTTCTTTTATCCATCCCCGTCTGGGATTATTAGCCCTAATCATCTATCTTCCCCTCAGTAATACCTTCGCTTTGTCTGTGGTGAGAGTTTTTCAGGTAGTGGGCAACTTTATTGGCATAGAGCCATCCTATGCTCTCTACAAAATCGCCAAGGATGCCTTTTATTTCCCCGCTTTAGCGGCAATTTTAATTAAAACCAAAACTTTTAAGCAATTAAGCCCCCAAATCAAGCCTTTTCTCCTCACAGCTTTGATTTTACTTGCCAGCAGTTTGATAACTTTTCTTTTTGTCAATCTGCCCGAAGGAGGAATTATTGTGGGAATTGTGGGATTAAAAATCCTCCTCAGTTATATTCCCCTAGTTCTCTGTGGGTACTATTTAATCGAGCAAAAACGAGATTTATTCATGGTTAACCGAGTTTTAATCGTGATGATCTTAGTCTGTTGCGGTTTAGCTCTAATTCAATACTTCTTACTCGTCCAAGGTATCTGTCCTGACAATGAATTCCTCAATCAACTCGAAGTCCGTGTCCCGAAATCTGACAGCCAATTTTATCCGGATATTACCGAAAAAGCCACCTTGAAAGCTCAATGTTTTGTCGGCGGTTCATTGTTGTATAATCCCGATCGAGGCTTAATTCGTCTCCCCGGCACATTTTCCGATCCTTGGCAATGGGGTTGGTTTTTAGTATCTAGTAGCGTCATCAGTTACGCGGCCAGTTTTAGTGATCCGCAAAAAAGATGGCGCGTCGCTGGTTGGGTGGCAATGGTTTTAGTCTTGCTTGCGACTCTGGTTTCTGGACAAAGATTACCTTTTTTGCTAGTACCTTTGTTTTACTTGGTTCTGTTTATTGCTACTAGCAAAAGTAAACGAAAGTTACCATTAAAATTGGGAATCTTGGGACTGATTTCCCTGCTCGCGGTGAGGTTAATTCCCTTTATTCAGGAAAGAGGGCTAAATTTTATCGGTCGCTGGCTATATTCGTCTCCCATTGACTTTGTAGGCAATCAAATGCAGTTGAGCTTCAGATATGTACAGCTTTTTGGTTTTGGTTTAGGCAGAGCCAGCAGTGGCGCTCTTCATGTAGCGGGAGAAGAAGGGATAAGACTAATTGAAACCTACTACGCTAAACTCCTCCACGAAATCGGTATCGTCGGTTTGATCGCTTTTATGGCACTGGTGACAATTCTCTGTATTCTCACCTTTAAAGCCTATTTAAAAGTAAAAAATGCCGCTTTAAAGCATTGGGGTCTCTGTATCTGGATTTTCCTACTTTTTATTAGCTATAATCCCTACTATTATCCTCTCTCCGTCGAGCCTGTTTCTGTTTACTATTGGTTATTCGCTGGAATATTGCTAAAACTGCCGGAAATCAGCGACAAATTGGAAGATGATTGATGCGAGATTTTCCCAAAAAAATTAAGTGGAGAATTAAGAGGATTTTTATCGATAATTAAATTATCTCTCGACTGATAGGAGTTAACCGCAATGACAGCAGAAACCGTTACCTATTCCCTGGAATCTGTCCTTAAGGAAATTAAAGATAGTATTAAAGGTGTTGATCAAAAGCTAGACACCTTCCAGAAAGATGTTGATCAAAAGCTAGACACCTTCCAGAAAAATGTTGATCAAAAGCTAGATAATCTCGAAAAAAGTTTCGAGCAAAAGCTAGATAATCTCGAAAAAAGGTTTGATCAAAAGCTAGAAACTTTACAGAAAAATGTCGAGCAAAAGCTAGAAACCCTACAGAAAAATGTCACCGATGTCAAGATAGGACTAGCAACTTTAACAGAGAAAGTCGATAGTATGGATAATCGACTGATCAAGGTGGAAGGAACCCAAAGTAACCAAATTTGGACATTAATAACTCTCTTGAGTGGTTCCTTGATTGCTGTGGGGTTCCGTGCTTTTTTTATGGGCAACAATCCCTAGGCGATCGCTGTAGAGTAACGAGACTTTCTCGCTTGTACCACCCGATACCCTGCCCCCAGGAAAAACTTTTTCGGCAAGCCCCTGTTTTTTTATACACTTTATTTAAACAGTTTGAGTTATAAAATAACCGGCATGACTCAACTCACACCGCGCCCTAGTGTCTTAATTGTCGATGATTTGCCCAATAATGTGCGGCTATTGTCGATTATGCTCACCGAGAAGGGCTATCAGGTACGCAAAGCGATTAATGGACAGATGGCCCTGAATACCGTGCGATCGCTAATTCCCGATCTGATCCTCCTCGATATTAATATGCCCGATCTCAATGGCTATCAAGTTTGTGAACAGTTAAAAGCTGATGAAAAAACCCGAGAAATTCCCGTGATTTTTATTAGCGCTCTTGATGATGTCTTAGATAAAGTCAAAGCTTTTCAAGTGGGAGGTGTCGATTATATTTCTAAACCTTTTCAGGGGGAAGAAGTGATGGCCCGCATCGAAAATCAATTAACTATTTGCCGTCAAAAAAAACAACTACAAAACGAAATTAAAGAACGTCAAAAAACTGAGGAAACCTTAGAAATTTATCTTCATGCTGTCTCTCACGATCTCCGCAATCCCGTGATCGGGATGTCAATGATCTTAAATAATTTAATTAAAAATTCTCAGGGAGAAACTAAAGAAGTGTCCCTGAAGATTTTACAACAGATGGCCAACAGTTGCGATCGACAATTAACTTTAATTGATTCTCTCGTCGAAACCCGACAAAATGATCTTTGGGGAGTTTCCCTAGAACTAAAGCCTTTATCTCTCTACGAAATCGGTCAACAGATCAGTCAGGAATGGGAGTTAAGATTAAAGGAAAATCAAGCAACTTTAATTAATAATTTTCCCCCCGATTTACCTTTAGTTAATGCCGATGCTCACCATCTCTGGCGAGTTTTTGAGAATTTATTAGCCAATGCCCTTAAACACAATCCCCAAGGGATAATTATCACTTTATCAGCTAGACTAGAGGGTAATTATCTCCGGTGTACTATTGCCGATAATGGGGTGGGAATTAGCGAAACCCAGAGAAAAAAATTATTTGATCGCTATCAACGAGGCAACAATAATAATCAGATTAGTTTAGGACTAGGTTTATATCTATGTCGTCAAATTATCCATGCTCACGGGGGCGAAATTGGCATTATGAATAATGACGAAAAAGGTTCACAATTCTGGTTTACTTTGCCCTACTAAGCTGTTGACTAAGTAGGTAGATGTTCAAAACTTTCAGACACCCCCCTTATCAAGGAGGGATTAAGGGGGGATCGGCACCCCCCTTATCAAGGGGGACAGAGGGTATCTATCTTCAATTTAATTATAACCAGCTACTTATCTACACTACTCCTTAAGACTGTCTATGAGCAGGGCAGAGGCAGTTTGAGCATTTGTTTTTTCCTGTGACCAGGGAAAGAAAGGGCTAAGATCTATCTAGATCAACTATCCTGACTTGCCATGGCCGCTAATGCCGACTATTCTGCCCATTCTAGCCTTAACTTGCAACAACCTTGGCATACTTATCCGGTGGAAACCACCCTATCTATCCTCGGTAGTTCAGCTGTTAATGGCCTCAATAGGGAGCAAATCGCCCAAAGAATTAAATATTATGGCAAAAATGAACTAAAAGAACGTCCAGGGCGCAGTAATTGGCAAATTCTCCTAGATCAGTTTACCAATATTATGCTCCTCCTCTTAATTGCCGTGGCCATAATTTCCGGAGGACTGGATTTACTGGAATTGCAGCGCGGTCATCTGGCTAAAATTGGTGTTCCCTTCAAAGATACGATCGCTATTTTAACAATTGTCATCCTCAATGGTATCCTCGGCTATCTGCAAGAAAGTCGCGCCGAAAAAGCTCTGGCCGCTTTAAAAAAACTTTCCTCTCCCCAAGTTAATGTTATTCGCGAGGGCCAACGCAGAGAAATAGATGCGGTTAATCTCGTCCCCGGGGACATCATGCTGATTGAAGCGGGAACCCAAATCAGCGCCGACGGCCAAATTATCGAAGCTTTTAACCTGCAAATTCGCGAATCGGCCTTGACAGGAGAGGCAAATAGTGTTAATAAATCCGCCTCCATTGACCCCTTAGACAGGGATACTCCCCTTGGCGATCGCTTAAATTTCGTCTTTACTGGAACAGAGGTACTGCAAGGCCGGGCCAAGGTCATCGTTACCAATACGGGAATGACGACGGAATTAGGCAAAATCGCTCAAATGTTAGCAACAGTCGGCAATGAACCCACTCCTCTCCAAAAAAGAATGACTCACTTGGGCAATGTCCTTGTCGCTGGTTCTCTCATTCTAGTTGCCCTGACTATTACCATCGGCCTGATCAATGCCGGTTGGTCGGCCCTACAGGAATTAGTGGAAGTTTCCCTTAGTATGGCAGTAGCCGTCGTTCCCGAAGGATTACCCGCAGTTATCACCCTAACGCTCGCCCTAGGTACTCAACGCATGGTTAAACGTCAGGCCTTGATTCGTAAACTGCCAGCAGTAGAAACCCTCGGTTCCGTTAATGTGATCTGTTCCGACAAAACTGGGACGCTAACGGAAAATAAAATGATTGTACGGGAGATAGAGACAATTAATCGTAATTTTTCAGTTACTGGGGAAGGATATAGCCCAAAAGGACAATTTTTAGACTCCAAGCAACGGGCGATCGATCCCAAAACCGATCTAGAATTACATCATCTCTTAATTGCCAGTGTCCTCTGCAACGATGCCAGTTTAAACCTCGATAATGGTCACGATAGCATTTTAGGCGATCCCACGGAAGGAGCCTTATTAGTTTTAGGGGCGAAAGCGGGCTTAAATTTATCCCTAACCAAGCAAGAGTTCCCTAGAATCGCTGAAATCCCCTTTTCTTCTCAAAGAAAGCGAATGTCGGTCATTTGTCAAGGAGTCAATCGCGTACTATTTACCAAAGGTTCCCCAGAATTAATCCTTGAACAGTGTCTCTCCTATCAATCGGGATTAGAAAGTCTTGCTTTTGGGGATAGGGAAAAAGAACAAGTCTTAGTCGCTAACAATGCTATGGCTAACAGGGGTTTGCGAGTCTTAGGATTAGCCTATAAAACACTAATTTATCCGTCAGAATCAACTGAAATCAGCGAAGATGAGCTAATTTGGTTAGGAATGGTCGGTATGATCGACGCACCGCGACCAGAGGCACAAATCGCCGTGGCTAGGTGTCGAGAAGCGGGAATCCGTCCGATTATGATCACCGGTGATCATCAATTAACCGCTCTAGCGGTGGCTAAAAGTCTTGGTATTGCCCAAGCGGGAGCTTTAGTCATCTCAGGGCGAGAATTAGATAAATTATCACCAATTCAGCTAGAAACCCTCATTGACAAAACTAACATTTATGCCCGTGTCTCCCCCGAACATAAATTAACTATTGTCCGCGCCTTGCAAAAAAAGGGTAAATTTGTCGCTATGACCGGAGATGGGGTGAATGATGCTCCGGCCTTGAAACAAGCAGATATCGGTATTGCTATGGGAATCGCCGGCACCGATGTCACCAAAGAGGCTAGTGATATGATTCTCCTTGATGATAATTTTGCCACCATCGTCGCCGCTACGGAAGAAGGGCGAGTGGTTTATAACAATATTCGCAGTTTTATTAAATATATTCTCGGCAGTAATATCGGGGAAGTGATTACTATCGCAGCTTCACCTCTTTTGGGTTTAGTTACTCCCCTAACTCCCCTACAAATTCTCTGGATGAATTTAGTTACTGATGGTTTACCTGCTTTAGCTTTGGCAGTGGAACCCGCTTCTCCTAATATTATGCGTCGCCCTCCTTTTAGTCCCCAAGAAAGTATTTTTGCTCGCGGCTTGGGTAGTTATATTGTGAGAATTGGGATTATTTTTTCGATTATTAATATCACTCAAATGTTAATCGCTGTGCGCTTGGATCCACTTTTTGGTAATACTGGTTCATGGAAAACTATGGTTTTTACTACTCTCTGTTTAGCTCAAATGGGTCATGCAATTTCTGTGCGATCGAGCGATCATCTTACCATAGAAATGAATCCTTTGACTAATCCCTATCTTTGGGTAGCAGTAACCCTGACGACAATTTTTCAACTGATGTTAATCTATGTTCCTGCCCTGCGGGATTTTTTCGGCACTCAATTTTTAACTAAAGAAGAATTATTAATCTGTTTGGGATTTAGTACCTTATTATTCGTTTGGGTGGAGTTAGAAAAATTATTTACCCGTTGGTATCATCGGCGATAATCAGGGAGTTTTTTTCATTGTTCAGTAAACAGTGAATTGAAAACTCAAATCTGATAACTGATAAACCCCATCCACAGGGAAAACCCTTGTTTGGCTTTTTCAGCTACGATTCTTATATAGGGTTTGCGGCAAAAAGTACGGGCGAAGCATTCGGATAGAAAATCTACGGTTTCATCGATAGGTTATTGCCCGAATGCTTCGCCCCTACAGGACGCGGGCCGATGAAGACGCAAGGTTTTGAAGCACGATTCTCTCAAAATCTTGCACCTGTTTCCAGAGAAAAGCCAGAAAGCCCCTACCTTGCCTACATTTCACATTTATTCAGCAAATCCTACATAGTAATAATTTTAAGGTTTAGTGGCTTGGCCGTGAAATTCCAGTTCTCTAGCTGATTGCGATTTGGCTTACTATTAAAAACTGATTTGATCTAAGATTGAATCAGCAATATTTTATTGGGAGTATCAAACAATGGAACCAGTTTCTCTGATTGTCGCCGCCTTGACTGCCGGTGCGGTTGCTGCGGCTAAGGATACGGCGTAAAAAGGCGTTAAAGATACATATCAAGGTTTGAAAACCTTGATTAAGCGTAAGTTTGCTAATGATGCTTTAGCACAGGCAATGGTAGAGGCAAAACCAGAGGATATCAAGAAAGCTGAAGGTTTGTTAAAAGATAAAATTGTCGAAGCGGGGGTTGATAAAGATAATGAAATCACTAAATTAGCCCAAGATTTACTAGACAAGCTCCAAGAACAACCCGGTGGACAACAAATTATCACCCAAAATATCAGTAATGTTAAATATGCTGCTACCTCTGGCACGGGTAATGCTAGTATTAGCGGCATCACCGAGCATGGCACATCTAAGGATGACTGAGACTGTATTTTAATTAATCAGGATGGTTGATATGTCAGAACCAAGCGAAATTCAACAAAATATTACAGAAGCTCAATATGCTGCTACCTCTGGGACTGGCAATGCAACCATCACGATTACCAATTACTATTATCGAGAAGAAGCAAGAATAGCCCCTGCTGATTCTGCCGATGTTGCCGATGATAATCTGCCCTGTCCCTATCGTGGCTTGTTTCATTTTGGGCCAGGAGATGCAGAATACTTTTTTGGGCGCAAAAGCTTTATTAAAACCCTATTTCAGGCAACCCAAACCCGTAATTTTATCCCCCTATTAGGTGCGTCGGGAAGTGGTAAATCCTCGGTGGTTTTTGCGGGATTAGTCCCAAAATTGCAACAAGAAAGTCACTGGCAGTTTACCCATTTTCGTCCCGGTTCTGACCCTTTTCATGCCCTAGCTTTAGCATTAGTTCCCCTTTATACAACTAATCTAAATGAGACAGACTGCCTCGCCCAAGCGCGTCAGTTAGCCAATTATTTGCGTGATGGCGATATTTCTTTAGCTGACGTTGTTGCCCAAATCCAACAGAATTATCCCAGTGAACGGGTGCTGGTAATTGCCGACCAATTTGAGGAACTTTATACCCTCTGTCCTGATGAAACAATCCGTCGTAATTTTCTCGATAAATTAACTACATCCCCTTTTGAAAGGGTAGGAATGGTGTTGGTATTAACGATGCGGGCGGATTTCTTGGGGAATGCTCTTTCCTATCGTCCCTTTGCTGATGTCTTGCAAAATACCGACTTGAAATTGGGGCCGATGAACCGAGAAGAACTCACAGAAGTTATTGAAAAACCGGCGCAAAAATTGGGGGTGACATTGGAAGCGGGACTGGTGAAACGCATCCTCGATGATGTGGAGAGTGAGCCGGGGAATTTGCCATTACTAGAGTTTGCTTTGACGGAATTGTGGCAGCGGCGACAGGGCCAACAGTTAACCCATCTGGCATATACAGAAATTGGCCAAGTGCAGGGTGCTTTGGCCCGCCATGCCAATGAAGAATATCACAAGCTGAGTGAGGCGCAACGGGAACAGATGCGGCGCATTTTCATCCAATTGGTACGCCCAGGAGAAGGCACAGAAGATACGCGGCGGCTGGCGACAAAAGCGGAATTAGGGGCGGTAAATTGGGCGCTGGTGAAACAACTGGCGGATGCGCGTTTAGTTGTCACCAGTCGCAGTGAAGAGGCACAGGTGGAGACGGTGGAAGTGGTGCATGAAGCACTGATTCGCAATTGGGTGGAATTGCGGGGCTGGATGGACACAGACAGGGTTTTTCGCGCTTGGCAGGAGCGTTTGCGAGGGGCGATGGGGCAATGGCAAAAGACGCAGGGGGATGAAGGCTCATGGTTGCGCGGGGCGGCGTTGGCGGAGGCGGAAGAACAATTGAAGAAACGCCCAGAAGATATCAGCCAAAGTGAACAGGATTTTATCAGGCAGAGTCTCCAAGAGCGAGAACGGATAAAACAAGCCGAAGCAGCCCGCAGGCGGCGCGAAATTAGAACCGCTTGGGGGATTGCGGCGGGTTCCTTGGTGGCGGTGGTGGTTAGTATGGGATTGGGTTTGATGGCTTGGAAACAAACACAACAAGCGGAACTCAATCTGGCAAATGCTCGCAAGTTTTCTTCCTTATCTTTGTTTGATAGAGGAAAAGAATTAGAGGCTTTCGTTGAAGCAATTAAGGCAGGAAAAACTCTACAAAAGCAGCAGGCATCCGACAAGGAGATGATGAATGCCTTACAGGAACTTCTCAACCGGAAAAGTGAACGCAATCGCTTAGAAGGGCATGGTAGCTATGTCCATAGCGTTAATTTTAGTTGCGACGGCAAGACTTTGGTGAGCGGTAGTGATGACAAAACTATCAAACTCTGGAATGTAGAAACAGGCCAAGAAATCCGCACCCTCAAGGGGCATAATGGCCCTGTCTATAGCGTTAATTTTAGTCCTGACGGCAAGACTTTGGTGAGCGGTAGTGATGACAAAACTATCAAGCTCTGGAATGTAGAAAAACCCCAAGAAATCCACACCCTCAAGGGGCATGATGACCGTGTCAGAAGCGTTAATTTTAGTCACGACGGCAAAACTTTGGTGAGCGGTAGTGATGACAAAACTATCAAACTCTGGAATGTAAAAACAGGCCAAGAAATCCACACTCTCAAGGGGCATGATAGCCGTGTCAGAAGCGTTAATTTTAGTCATGACGGCAAGACTTTGGTAAGCGGTAGTTGGGACAACACTATCAAACTCTGGAATCGGTCAACAGGCCAAGAAATCCGCACCCTCAAGGGGCATGATGGCCCTGTCTGGAGCGTTAATTTTAGTCACGACGGCAAGACTTTGGTGAGCGGTAGTGATGACAACACTATCAAACTCTGGAATGTAGAAACAGTCCAAACCCTCAAGGGGCATGGTGGCCCTGTCTATAGCGTTAATTTTAGTCGCGACGGCAAGACTTTGGTGAGCGGTAGTGATGACAAGACTATCAAACTCTGGAATGTAAAAACAGGCCAAGAAATTCGCACCCTCAAGGGGCATGATAGCACTGTCACAAGCGTTAATTTTAGTCCCGACGGCAAGACATTGGTGAGCGGTAGTGATGACAAAACTATCATACTCTGGGATGTAAAAACAGGCGAAAAACTCCACACCTTCGAGGGGCATAATGGCCTTGTCAGAAGCGTTAATTTTAGTCCCGACGGCAAGACTTTGGTGAGCGGTAGTTGGGACAACACTATCAAACTCTGGGATGTAGAAAAACGCCAAAAAATCCACACCTTCGAGGTGCATCATCGTGTCAGAAGCGTTAATTTTAGTCCCAACGGCGAGACTTTGGTGAGCGGTAGTAATGACAATAATATCATACTCTGGGATGTAGAAAAACGCCAAAAAATCCACACCTTCGAGGAGCATGATCGTCCTGTCAGAAGCGTTAATTTTAGTCCCAACGGCGAGACTTTGGTGAGCGGTAGTTATGACAAAACTATCAAACTCTGGGATGTAAAAACAGGCAAAGAAATCCACACCTTCGAGGGGCATGATGGTCCTGTCAGAAGCGTTAATTTTAGTCCTAACGGCAAGACTTTGGTGAGCGGTAGTGATGACAAAACTATCAAACTCTGGAATGTAGAAAAACGCCAAGAAATCCGTACCCTCCATGGGCATGATAGCCGTGTCAGAAGCGTTAATTTTAGTCCCGAAGGCAAGACTTTGGTGAGCGGTAGTTGGGACAACACTATCAAACTCTGGAAGGTAGAAACAGACTCGAATTTATTGAATTTAGATGCTTTAATGGAGCGTAGTTGCGATTGGGTGCGGGTTTATTTGCACAATCCTAATTCTGGTGTCAGGGAGGAGGATCGGCATTTGTGTGATGGCATTGGTACAAAGAATTAATTGTCAGCTAAGTTAGTTCTGGTTAAGAAGATTTGGTCATGACTTCTACTATTTATCTGTTAAAAAAATGACAGGAGATACTTTATATATAAGCACTCAGGTTTTACCCGGTAATAAGATTGAAATTGCCACCCCTGAATTAAATGTGGGTGAGGTGTTTGAAGTTTTAATACTTGCCAAAACTCCTCAAGATAATAATGAATCTGATCCGTTAATAGGTTTATTTAAAATTTCCCCCAGAGGAATATTTAGCAATGATTAAACTAGCTGCATTGGTACGAATATCACCTAGTTAATGCTAAATTTATCATCATTAACCAGTAAAATAATTTTATTGCTTAAAGGGATTAATAATAGTGAATTTTTTATTAATAGTTAAACCATCCTGCATATCTTCTGAATACAAAATATTTGCATCAGAAAATAAAGCGCAAGCAATCACCAAACTATCCCAAAATGATAGATGATATTGAGTTCTCAGATTAGATGCAGATTCAAAAATATCAAGATTAAATGATATAACTTGATATTTTCTATAAAAGGAAATAATTAATTTAAACAGTTGTTTTTCATCAAGCTTATGCTTTTTAAGTAAATTACAAGAAACCTCATTAATTATTTGGGTACTGATAATGATGGACTTTTCTTTAATTAATTGTTTCGCTAATATTCTTTTAGTTTCTTCTTTTTTATCAGTGGAAAAAGCATAAAGCCAAATATTAGAATCAACAAAACAACTATGATTTTTAAGTTCTGTCATAAATTTCTTCTCGTTTCATAAATTCTAAATTATCAACCTCTATAGGATTTTCCAATAGGTATTCAATCATATCAATTTCAGTTTCACTTTTACTGAGTTGATTTTGAGCTTTAAATGCAGCAATAAGTACCTGTATCTGCTGAATTTGTTCAGGTTTAAGTCCAGTTACATTAATATTTTTAATCATGGCTACATTGGAATAATTTTTACTTTAATTATACTAATTACACCCTCTCACAATAATGCTCTTACTTTTTTACATCTTTGACTAAAATTATCGGTGTTTATGAAGAGTTATTATAGCCTAGTCTTTGAATTATAACAAAGAGAGGCAAACTCCGTCACTTACGTCCCCAATTCATCATCAATCAAAGTTTACCGCTTGGATAACCGAGAAATAACCCGTTTAAAGTCATATCCCCCCGTAAGCAAAACTAGCTCGACTTTTGTGCTTTTCTAAGCATACTGCCTAGTCAGGTTAAATAAAACTAAAGCTATTGAGAGAGAAATAAAAATCTACACTTCAACCAAATGAACCCAACTTAGAGAAGATTTAACGCTGTTAAATAAGCGTTTATCGCTAGTGTATAAATTTGCTTGAAATCGTTGAGCTAATACTAGATAATGGGCATCATAAGTAGCAGGAAGATTCAAGGTTTGCGAAATTTCTATTGCTTGGTAATGGAGGTAATGATCTCCATGAAACTGAATGGGTAAATCTAAGACTTCTGTAAGGAGGGTTTGCGCTTCCGTCTCCAAAATTTGACCAGCTTTTTTCAGACGATAAAATACGTTAGTGACTTCGTAACATAATAAAGTTGGTGCAATCACTAAATTTTCCTCGGTCATCCATTTTTGCCAGAGTTGACTGTACATTGTTACAGAAGGTTCAACCGTTGTTAAACGAACTATAAAACTAGAATCAACACAGATAAATGTATTAGTCATTATTTTCTCTATTCACTCACAATTTCTTCCATCAATTGCCGATCTCTTTCTTCTCTCATTTGATGAATAATTTCAGTAACATCGGTTTTAAATGGTTTTCCCTGACGACGTTCATAAATGGCTTTTCGAGTTGCGTCAATTCGTTCTAATGCAATTTCCCAAGAGGGGTGATCTTTGAGTTTTTTTCCTAACAATTCTTGTTCTTCTAGGGACAAGGATTTAATTGCCTTAACTAGAGATTCCACGAGTTGAATATTCATTTTTTTTACATCTTTGACTAAAATTATCGGTGTTTATGAAAAGTTATTATAGCCTAGTCTTTGAATTATAACAAAGAGACGCAAACTCCGTCGCTTACGTCCCCAATTTATCATCAATCAAAGTTTACCGTTTGGATAACCGAGAAATAACCGGTTTAAAGTCATATCATCCTGTAAGGAAAACTAGCCCGACTTTTTTAACAATTGTCGGCAAAATTTTGCTTGCTTTTTTCACGGCTTTTTGCCATAATATTTTTATAAGACTTTATATATAATGGAGTGTTGGAGTCTCGTAAAAAACGCAAAGATTCCCATTATAAGAAAAGTATAACCGAAGCCGCCGCCCA
>NZ_JADEXI010000044.1:0-15567 GCF_015207185.1 Microcystis sp. LEGE 08355
ACCCTAAATAGCGATCGGGAATGGTTAAATCTAGGATTTTCGCCATGATTATAACGTATTCTTCTGGATTATTCATAGATTTCGTTCTGGTTGGGGTGAAGGAGATAAAGAGTTGCTTGAAAGCAGCGCTCAGGAATAAAATCGACACCTAGTTAAGCTGTGAAAATTGCTAGGATATAAGAGAAAATCTCCTGTAAATACAATAGCTATCCCTAGGGAGGAAGTGTAACTTGAATTTGTTCTTGACCACCGACTCCCTAGGATCATAACCTTAGATATGATCCTAGAACTGTATATTGAGATATTTTCCCCTCCTTCACCTCCGGATTAAATTAAACTTATAAGTAGGGAGGCACAATTATTTGTAGGATGGGTTAGCAGTAGCGTAACCCATGCGGGCGTTGGGTTTCATTCTTCAACCCAACCTACGTTCTGATAACTGATAACTGATAACTGATAACTGAAATGACCATCTTACAAGACGAAAAACTCCTCTTTACTCCCGCAATACCCCACAGTGATGCCATTAGAACTATTTTTGCCTTTCCTAATCAGTATTCTGTGGGTATAACCAGTTTAGGTTATCAAATTGTTTGGGCAACTTTAGCCCTGCGATCGGATATACAAGTTAGTCGTTTATTTACGGATTTTCAAGAATCTTTACCCCGTTATCCCGAATTAGTTGGCTTTTCCTTTTCCTGGGAATTAGACTACGTTAATATCCTCTCGCTGTTAGAATCTTTAGACATTCCCTGTCACAGTCATCAACGGCAAGATCAGCAAGCGATAATTTTCGGAGGTGGGCCGGTTTTAACCGCTAATCCCGAACCTTTTGCCGCTTTTTTTGATGTAATTTTATTGGGAGATGGTGAAAACTTAATTGCTGATTTTATTAATGCCTATCAAGAGGTGAGAAACGCCGATCGCCCGACAAAACTCCGTCATTTAGCCCAGGTTCCGGGGGTGTATGTTCCTAGTTTATATACCGTTAATTATGATAGTCCTGAAGGTGAAATTACGGCAATTCTACCCATAGATAATAATGTTCCTACTTTTGTTAGTAAACAAACCTATCGCAGTAATACCCTTTCGGCTTCTACGGTGGTAACAAAACAAGCGGCATGGGAGAATATTTATATGGTAGAGGTGGTGCGAAGTTGTCCAGAAATGTGCCGTTTTTGTTTAGCTAGTTATCTAACTTTACCCTTTCGTACCGCTAGTTTAGAATCTTTAATCCCTGCCATTGAAAAAGGTTTAAAAGTGACCGATCGCCTGGGTTTATTAGGTGCTTCTGTCAGCCAACATCCCGAATTTGAAACCTTACTTGATTATCTTTTTCAACCAAAATTTGAGGGAGTTAGACTCTCGATCGCCTCAGTTAGAACTAATACTGTCACGGAAAAATTAGCCAGAATTTTATCCCAAAGAGACACCAAATCAATTACTATTGCCGTAGAAAGTGGTTCCGATCGCCTACGGGAAATTATCAACAAAAAGTTAGCCAATGATGAAATTATCCAGGCTGCCATTAATGCCAAAACGGGCGGTTTAAAAGGGATAAAACTCTATGGTATGGTGGGAATACCGGGAGAAGAAACCGAAGATATTGCGGCAACTGTGGAAATGTTAATAGCCTTAAAAAAAGCCGCCTCTGGACTGCGAATTTCTTTCGGTTGCAGCACCTTTGTGCCTAAATCACATACTCCTTTTCAGTGGTTTGGCCTTAATAAAATGGCCGAAAAAAGATTAAAATATCTAGAGAAACAATTAGGTAAACAGGGCATAGAATTTCGACCAGAAAGTTATAATTGGTCGGTGATTCAAGCTTTATTATCTAGAGGCGATCGCCGCTTGACTTCCCTATTAGAATTAACCCGTGGCTACGGTGATTCTTTAGGCAGTTATAAACGGGCTTTTAAGGAACTAAAAGGACAAATTCCCCCTCTAGATTATTACGTCCATCAGCAATGGCGTTTAGAACAGGTTTTACCCTGGAGTCATTTACACGGTCCTTTATCCTCAAATGTTTTGGTAAAACATTTAGAAGATTCCCAAACAAAAAGGTAAAGTATCCCTAATAAGCTAAGACGCATTTAAACAATGTCTTGACTATCAGACCCCAAATGAGGTATTCTATCAAGGTAGATCGGATATTGGTGCAATTCAGACTTGAATTAGACCTATTAAAAACAAAAAAGAGCCACTTTTATTAACTATAAATCTCGATTAAACCATTAATTTAATCTTAGTTGATCAGCCCATGAGCCAGAAAAATGAGACCGTTACCCTGCTTTTAGCCCTGCTGATTACCCTATTATTTTTTGGGGCTGGTGGTTGGTGGTTATACAATCGTTTTCAAGGAAAAAATCCCCCAACCAATCTTTCTGAAATCGAGAAAATATCACCAGAGCAAAAATCGGTATCGGCACAAGCAAAATTTAGTCAAGGGGAAAACTTATTAATAGTTGAAGGTGCTTCTTCTGACAAACAAGCTGCTATACAGTCCCTCGGAAAAGGAGACTTTCAGCAAGCAGTTTACCTCCTAGAAAAATCCCTGCGAGCTAATCAAAATGATCCGGAAGCTCTCATCTACTTAAATAACGCCCGTATTGGTCAAGCTAAGTCCTATACTATCGCCGTTTCCGTGCCAATTGGGAGCAATGTCAACACCGCCCTAGAAGTTTTACGAGGAGTTGCCCAATCTCAAAATCAAATCAATCAAGCCGGAGGAATTAATGGCACTCCTTTAAAAGTTCTCATTGCTGATGATGCTGATAATCCCGAAATTGCCGCTCAAATTGCCCAAAAATTAACGGCTGATAACAGCATTTTAGGAGTAGTAGGACACACTAGCAGTGATACCTCTTTAGCGGCGGCTGCTATCTATCAAAAAGCAGGATTAGTAATGATTTCCCCCATCAGTACCTCAACTAAACTCTCCAATTTTGGTGACTATATCTTTCGTTCTGTTCCCAGTGATTTTGTGGCGGCACGGGCATTAGCCGAATCTAGCTTGCAAAAAATTCCTAACGTCAAGGCAGTGGTATTTTTTAACTCCCAAAGTAATTATAGTCAATCCCTAAAATCTGAATTTATCACCGCTTTAGGATTAGGAGGAGGTCAAGTGGTGAGTGAATTTGATCTATCTTCCCTGACTTTTACCCCTTCTAAAAGCCTCCAACAAGCTCAACAGGAGGGAGCAAATCTAATCGCCCTTCTTGGGGATAGTGGAACCCTAGATAAGGCTTTACAGGTGGTTCAGATCAATGGTCAAAAATTACCGATTGTGGCGGGTGATGACGTTTATAGCCCCAAAACTCTGGATGTAGGCGGAAAAAATGCCCTGGGCATGGTTGTCGCTATCGCTTGGCATTTGGGGGCTAATCCGAACAGTCCTTTTGTGAATAAATCCCGCCAATTGTGGCAAGGAGACGTAAATTGGCGCACGGCTACCGCCTATGACGCTGCCCAGGCTTTAATCGCTGGCATTAAGGCAGAATCTAGCCGAGAGGGAGTTCAACAGGCGTTAAGAAGCAGTGATTTTTCTGTCCCCGGGGCGACTAATCCCGTGCGATTTTTACCATCTGGCGATCGCAATCAATCGGTGCAATTAGTGGTAGTTCAACCCGGTTCTCGTTCTAGTTTTGGGGTGGATTTTGTGCCAATTTCTCGATAAAATGACAACTAAATCAAGATAAATTATAAGTAAGTATTTATAATTAAATTGAAGATAGATTTTACCTCTGATCCCCCCTGCCCCCCTTAATAAGGGGGGTGTCTGACAACTATTAGCACCTACCTACTTATGTTAGAAACTCCCCCCAAATATTCTGTTCTCGGTTTACCGGTTCATCTCCTCGATAACTACAGTCGTTGGTTAATCGATCGCCTCTATCAAGGTTTTGGTTCCCACGTTGTCACTCTTAATGCAGAAATGGCAATGTTAGGAGAAAATGATGCTAAAGTAGCCCAAGTTATTCGGGAAGCAGATTTAGTTATTCCCGACGGTGCTGGGATTGTTATTTACTTAAAATTAAGGGGCAAAAAACAACCCCGCTGCCCCGGTATTGAATTATCAGAATCCTTAATTACTGAGTTAGGAATGCAGGGAGAGAGTTCTCCTATTGCTTTTTTTGGTGGTAAACCGGGGATTACAGAACAAGCGGCAAGTAATTGGCAAAAAAAGATACCTAATATCCGTATTCTGGCTAACCATGGTTATCTATCCTCGGAGGAAATGTCCGATTGGATTGAGGTATTAAAAGATCAACAACCGCGGTTAATTTTAGTTGGTTTGGGAGTACCCCGACAGGAATATTGGATTAGGGAACATCGCAATATCTGTCCCCAAGCTATCTGGGTAGGTGTGGGGGGTAGTTTTGATATCTGGTCCGGGACAAAAATCCGCGCCCCTCGCTTTTTCTGTGACAATAATTTAGAGTGGTTGTATCGACTCTATCAGGAACCTTGGCGCTGGAAAAGAATGTTAGCTTTACCTAAATTTTTCTGGCGCTCTCTTTTTTATTCCTAGTAATAGTTATTATAAATTCTTTTCGATAAAGGCAATCACTCGCTCTAATCCTTCCCGTGTTTTTAAGTTGGTGAAGATAAAGGGTTTATCCCCGCGCATCTTTTTGGCATCTCTATCCATCACCCCTAAATCTGCCCCCACCATCGGGGCTAAATCTATTTTATTGATTACCAATAAATCCGATTTGGTGATACCCGGTCCCCCCTTGCGAGGGATTTTATCTCCGGCTGCCACGTCAATCACATAGATGGTTAAATCTACTAATTCGGGGCTAAAGGTTGCCGCTAAATTGTCGCCACCACTTTCCAGAAAAATTAACTTTAAGTTAGCAAATTTTCTCTCTAACTGTTCAATGGCAACTAAGTTAATTGAGGCATCCTCGCGAATAGCTGTATGGGGACATCCTCCCGTTTCTACTCCTAAAATTCTTTCCGGTGCTAAAGCTTGCGATCGCACTAAAAATTGGGCATCTTCTTGAGTATAAATGTCATTGGTGACTACGGCGATCGGATATTGATCCCGCAAATTTTTACACAGGGCATCGAGCAGGGCTGTTTTTCCTGAACCCACTGGACCGGCAATTCCCACGCGCAAGCAAGACATAGTTTTTTCGGGAAAAAGTGACAAGGAAAGGGTTAAAAATTTTGGGGCTATCCGATAGAAAAAAGAGGGGTTCGCAGGGCGACACGGATTCCCATTATAATAAAATGTTAACGCAAATTTGAGAATTTGTCAAGCCCTTTTGCCAATAAAGTTGGGGAAATTATCGGCAAAAAGATCACCAAAAGTCAGTGATTTGGTAGCCAAAATCCGTTAACATCTGCCTAAATAGGGGTAAACTTAAACCGATAACATTACTGTGACATCCCTCTAATCTTTCTACGAATAAACCCCCCTTTCCTTCTAGAGCAAAACAGCCGGCGCATTTGAGGGCTTCTTCGGTGTCAACATAGGCAATAATTGTTTGATCGCTGATATTGGCAAAGTGAACTTTAGTGATCCCACAACGAGTCAAGGTTTGATGATTAACTCGATCGATTAAAGCATGACCTGTATAGAGTGTACCCACCTGACCGCGCATTTTTTGCCAACGCTCGATCGCTTCTGATTTATCCTTGGGTTTGCCATAGACTTCCCCCGCTACTTCTAAGACGGAATCACAACCAAGAATTAATCCTGTATCAAATTGGGGGGCGATCGTTTGTGCTTTACATTGGGCTAAAGTTTGGACAAGATGGAGAGTATCATCAGCATTAATTGTCGATTCATCAAAGTTACTCACTCGCACAATCGGATCGATTCCCACCATTTGTAATAGTTTTTTACGCGCAGGAGAAGCGGAAGCAAGAATCAAGGGAATGGACATAAGTTTTTTCAGTAAACAAGATAGGAGATAGTTAGGTAGGGTGGGTTAGGCAATGACAAATTATTTAGACTTAATTATCAATTTATCTATTGGCCGTAACCCACCATCAGTTATCAGTTATCAGTTATCAGTTATTAGATTTGAGTTTTAAGTGACAGTATTAAATAGAAGTTTCCTACTGTCTTTTCACTGTTTACTGATTACTGATTAAGTAAGTATTTTATCTTTAATTATAACCGGCTACCTAGTTGATGATAGGTGGTGCGTTACGACGGATTTTTACCTTTAAGTCAAAACAGGAATTTTTGCCGTCTAACGCACCCTACATTTTACTATTGCCTATTGCCAGTTTCCCTAACTAACCGAGAAAGAATCAACGATAGTTTCAAAGAGTTCTTGAATTTGCGTCCAACGTTTTTGGGAAGTGGAAAGATTAAAAGAATAGAGTTTATTATTATTAACCGTGACGCTGGCCAGATTATGACGTTCTTGGCCGTTGGCTAATTTAACTTGATATTCGAGGATATAATAATCTTGGCCGTCGATTTGATGGGATTCTGAGCGAATTAATTCTACTTCCTTATCAAGATTGGGGTTAAGACTGTTATTTTTCAGGAGACGATAGCCCACTTCCGAGGGTGTCCCTAAATCTGTTAAGGTTTTATTGTCGGGGACGGGGTTAATAATAACGCTTAAATTTTCGCTCGTTTCGATCAGGTCATGAAAAACCACATCTACTCCTGCAACTTTTTTCACATCCACCTGCGTCCAACCCTTAGGATATAAAAATTGATAGCCTTGGCTGCCACTGGTGTATCCTTGCAGTCCAGCGATGGGAGTTGCACAACCGGTTAACAGAAGGGTGGTAATTAGGAGGAAAGTCGCCAAAAGAGATTTAATCATGATATTTTGACCTGTAAGTAGGGCTGTTTAATTTTACCTTGAATTGTTTAGGTGAACGGATTATGAAAATTAAGAAAAAATTGACAATTATTATAGCTATAGCCACTTTTTTACTGACTATCTCTCCCCTAAGCGCTCAAACTACCGCTAACCCCGTGAAAGCTGTAGAATTTTATAATCGGGGGGTGGATCGTTTAACCGCAGGGGATTACTCAGGGGCGATCGCAGATTTTACTCAAGCTCTACAATTAGAACCCAAGGATGCCGATGCTTACTATAATCGCGGCTATGCGGAGTTAGTTCTCGGCCAGTACGAGCGAGCGATCGCAGATTATACCCAGTCCTTGACAATCAACCCCAATTATGTTAATGCTCTCTGTAATCGTTGTTATGTGCATTATCTGACGCAAAAATACGAGGCAGCCGTGGAAGATTGCACAAAAGCGATCGCTTTAAACGGAAATTTTGCTGATTTCTTTATTTATCGCGGTAATGCCAAGGATGACTTGGGAAGACACCTAGAAGCGATCGAGGATTACACAAAAGCTTTGAGTTTACAGGGAACTAGAGGACAGGATCGCATTTTCTATAATCGCGCTCTTGCCTATAACCGAGCCGGACAGCAGGAAATGGCTTTAAGGGACTATGATGAGAGTCTGAAAATCAATGCTAATTTTGCCGAAGCGTACCACAATCGGGGTTTAACCCATTATAAATTGGGAAACAGGGAAAAAGCGATCGCTGATTTAGAGGCGGCGGCTCGTCTAGCGTTATCTCAGGGTAAACAGGGGACTGCGGCTAAGTCTCAATCAGCAGTGGCATTAATTCAGGGTCAAAAGCCCTAAAATAGGGAGTAGTTGTGATTTTAGCGGTAAAAAGGAGTGAAAGAGGCTAAATCGCAACTACGAGGGACTAAATTTTAGCCAGCTTGAGATGCGTAAAAAGCGACGGCTAACAGTCCACCCACAAGTGCGATCGCAGCAACACCCCAGAAAATATAATTACGTTGTTCCGATTTAGTCGGGGGATCCGCTTGATAAACTTTCGGTTCGGCGGCGAAATTATTTAAGCGTCCACCTTCTTCGTTTGTATAAGGCATAATCAAAACCTCAAATATGACAATTTTTCAGGAAAAAAATCCTCTTATTACAATAGTACAACATATTAGCAACCGAGTCGGGGATGTGGGAAATTCCCACGGGGATAACAATTCTTAGTCTTGGGGTAACTGCCGGACTCTGCTACTTTTATTGGCGATCGCATTGCCAAGGATTGAAACTGCGAAAACAAGTTTAAAAAGGCTAATCATACCAAATCCGTTTTTAATACTATAATAATGAGCCTTGAATATAATTATTGCTTCTTTCTTTTTTAAATCTTTTAAATCTCTCTGCAGCTATCTCGCAATAGTCTGGTCGAATTTCAAAACCCACAAAAATTCTTCCTAATCCCAAGGCCGCTATTCCCGTAGAACAAGAACCAGCAAAGGGATCAAGAATTATTTCTACCGGATTAGATGAAGCTTGTATAATTCTCTCGACAATTGCTAAAGGAAATTGTGCGGGATGTCCAGTTCTTTCCTTAGAACTGCGCTTTTCTCCTGTAGTGACTTTAGGAACTTCCCACACATCAGAAGGATTTTTACCGAGGGGATTACAACGATATTTACCATTTTTCTTTTGATTGGGATACTTAACGTTAGGGTCACGAATATTATCTAAGTTAAAAGTATATTCTTGGCAATTTTTGAGATAAAAAAGCCATTTTTCATTGCGAGGACTAAGACGATTTTTTGTAGAAACACCTGCCCCATATTTCCAGACAATTTCTTGTAAAAGATAAAAGGGAGACTTATCCCAAAGAAGATAGGGAATCGGAACACATAATCCCTTTTCTGGTACTTCTAAATAACCAACATTTAGCCACAAAGCACCGTTATCTTGAGTAATTTGATAAATTTGCCCCAGCCAATTAGCACACCAATCAACATAGTCATTGATTGAAAGAACTCGTTCATATTCTTTGCCAATATTATAAGGTGGTGATGTAACAGTGAGGTCAATTTTTATGTCACTATGAGATAGTTTAGACAAAAAGTCTGTGGCATCTCCTTGATAAAGAATAAAGCCGTTGTCCGAGTAAAAAGGTTGACCAAGATGACTAACCAGAATTTCTTTAAGAGAATTAAATTTGTTGGCTCTATCTTTTTCTAACTCTGGAGAAAATGGCTGTAGTAAGGAGGAAGGAGCAA
Source organism: Microcystis sp. LEGE 08355 (assembly GCF_015207185.1). Lineage (NCBI taxonomy): Bacteria > Bacillati > Cyanobacteriota > Cyanophyceae > Chroococcales > Microcystaceae > Microcystis > Microcystis sp. LEGE 08355. The sequence continues at coordinate 9,052 of NZ_JADEXI010000044.1, forward strand.
TCTGAGTTGATTGATGATCAACAATTCCCTCTGCTAGATAAGAGTTTTGTTCCTTGCTGGCAATTGGACGAGACTCATCTTCCCTAGACGATAGTTTTTTTTGTTTCCCCTGGGACTCTACAACCATAATTTCAAAGGACAGGTAAGTATTTTGATAGTTTCAATTATGCCCTTATTTTACCAAAATATCACTGGAGTTGTGCTTAATTTAATAACTTTTGTAATCATTCTCCTTCCCTTACCCTGGATGGGGAGTAGAACCCCACCAAGAGTTAAAGATTGACTGATAAAGCAGCGAGTTTTCCTTGAAAAATCTCAACTGAGTAGATTGATAATTATCAGATGCACACGAAAATTATCCCTAAAATGGTGGTAAATAACCCATGGCATTTTTGACTCGATCGAGAGTTTGATTGGCCACCGCTTCTGCTTTGAGACGACCTTGCCGCAAAACCGTGGCTAAATAATCTTTATCCTCTCTAATTTCGGTGTATTTTTCCTGAATAGGTTTCAGAGATTCTATCATGACTTCTGTTAACATCGGTTTAAATTGTCCCCAACCTAAATCGGCACATTCTCCCGCGACCACCTCTTGACTTTTTCCCGATAAAATGCTATAGAGAGTTAGTAAATTATGGCATTCGGGACGTTCCGGATCATCGAAAGTTAAACCCTTCACTAGATCGGTTTTACAGCGTTTAATTTTCTTGGCAATGACATCGGGACTATCGAGAATATTAATCCGACTCATCTCGGAAGGATCGGATTTAGACATTTTATTGCGGCCATCGGTTAAACTCATCACCCGCGCTCCTTCCTTGCGGATCATCGGATCGGGAAGTTTTAAAATTGGTTGTTTCGGTTGTCCAAAAAGATGGTTAATTCTAACGGCTATATCGCGGGTTAATTCTAAATGTTGTTTTTGATCTTCTCCCACGGGTACTTTATCGGCATCGTAGAGTAGGATATCGGCGGCCATCAGTACGGGATAATCGAGTAAACCTGTGCCAACATTTTCCCCCTGTTTAATCGCTTTTTCCTTAAATTGAATCATATCGGTTAACCAATTTAAAGGGGTGATACAATTCAATAACCAAGTTAATTCTGTATGAGCTTTAACGTGGGATTGGACAAATATCGTCGCGTATTCTAAATCAATTCCGCAGGCTAAATATAGAGCGGCAATTGCTAAAGTATCCTCCGCAAGAGTGGCGGGATTATGGGGAACGGTGATCGCGTGTAAATCGACCACACAAAAGAAATTATCGTAGTCTTTTTGTCCCTCCACCCAATTGCGGATCGCACCGAGATAATTGCCTAAATGTAAATTGCCAGTTGGTTGCACACCAGATAAGATTCTTTGTTTACCCATAACTCATGCGATCGCTTTTTTTCATGATTTTATTGTATCAGTTTTTGCAGCTAATTTCATCCTAAATCCAATTGGGAAAAATCATTCTCAGATAATAATCCCGAACTGATAGGGGAATGCCTAAATAAATTGGTAGCCAATGGATAAAAGCAAAAATTATCAAAATTATCAGCGAGTGCGAGCCATTTTTATAAATAGGACTGGAACTTTCTAAACCATCGGCTAAGAGCCAAGCTAGAGCAATCAAAGTGAAGCTATAGGCAGCCATATAATGATAGAGAAAAGTACAGCGACTAATTTTTAACCAGGGCAGCAGATTGGCAATATAGTTACAGATAAGATAGGCAGAAATTACTCGCTCTTTTCGGTTAAATAATCGACTAAAAACCACTAGAATTGCTCCCGTAGAAAACCACCACAAAAACGGATTACCCATAGCGTGAACATCATAAATTTTATCACCTACTCTCTTAAAATAATAAGCCACAGGTCGCCCCATTACTAACCAACTATACCAGGGAGAACAATAGGGATGGACATCAGATTGATTGCCCTTGATTCTCTGATGAAATGACCAAATTTCTTGATGTACTTGCCAAAAATTATACTGATGGTTGACGAGAAGATGCGGTATCCACAGTAAACTATAGGTAACTAGGGGAAATACAATTAAGGCGATAAAAATGTCCTCTAATCTCAGGTTAGTTGCCTTTGTCCAAAGATTATCTTTTGACTGCTCTTGATTCAATAATTTTATTAACCAAGCAATACAGATAAAAATAAATATTCCCAGTAAAAATCCTAAGCCATTCCATTTAATATTTGCCGCTAAACCGAAAGAAACTCCCGATAATAATAGCCAATTAAGTTTGTGACTTTTCTGGAGTGCTAATAAAAAAAATAATTGTCCAGACAAACCGAATAAAATTAAGTAAATATTATTGAGAGCATAGCGGGATTCCACCAGAAATAATCCGTCTAAACTAGCGAGAAAAGTTGTGATTAAAAATACAGTTTTTCTCTGGGTTAATTGATAAGCAATTCCCCCAATAATTAGGGGAATAAAAGAACCAGTGAAAGCATTTAACCAGCGATAACTAAAAGTTGAGCGCAGGGAACCCGTTAAATTATTAATGTTTTCAGGATCGGCAGGAAAATGGGAACCAATCCAGATACTCATAGCAATTAAATATTGACTTAACGGTGGGTGCGACTGGAAAAATTCTTTACCGATTAGATATTCATTGCCGTATTTAGCATAGTAAACTTCATCGAAAACAAGAGTATTAAACTGACTGAGATTCCAGAATCTTATTCCTAGAGAAAATACAAATATACCTAGGATAGATAGGTTAAATTTTACTTGAGAACTCATGGAAAGATAATAGTTATGATAACTGGGAATTTTCTGTTAAACGCAAGCGAAATTCTTTGATGGCAAGACGGGGATTAGGATGGTTGACGTATTCGGCTAATAATTCTAAATTTAAATCCGGTAATAAAGCACTTTTAGGGATTAAAATATATTCGCCATTCTCTTGTAAAGAATAGATTTTTAACTGATTATCTTGCCAAAACCAAACCTCTTGAGTTCCCAATCTTTGATAAACTTCTAAAACTTTCAGGCTGCCACTGGTTAAGATTATTTCTATCGCCAAATCAGGAAACTCTTTTTCTGTAAATAAACAAAAACATTCATCTGGTTCTTTTCCCGCTTCTTTTTCCTGTTTTCGCAAAGTGGTGGAACCTAATCCCCAGAAATCAATTTCAGCATATTCTAAATAAACTTCTACCAATCTACCGATATTTTTTTTGCTAACTTCGTGACGACGACTAGGAGCCATAATTTCTACCATTCCATCTAGGTAAGTGATGCGATAACTGGAACTATCTTCTAAATGTTTTAAGAGGGTTTCGTACTGTTGCCAATTAACCCCAGAAATTAACATTCTTTGTTCAGGATCATTAGCTTTTAAATCGAAATCTTCTAATCCTTGTAACCGAATCGTAGTCATCATAAAATTAATTACCTCATCTATTTTACTTAATTACTCAGGAAGACTTATTTTGATTTCTTCTGGCGTTAATTTTAGCGCGTAAAATCCTAACTTTATAGGGATCGGCATCTTTTCGCCACAGAATCTGATGGCCCTTGATTGTAGCACAATGCTCCTCTAAACATTTTTGCCAACCCTGTAAACGTTCGATCGCTTTTCTATCTTCTAACAATCCCCAATCCTTTTCTAATTTAGTTAAGCGAAGCAATTTATCATAGTTAGGATAATCCGCCGTTACTAAAAGCTCTTTTTCGTGTAGAATTGGCGGATTAGGACTATCCCGATAATCGCGAAAACTAAAATCAGCCGAACCTAAATATACATCCATGCTAGTAGCTAAAATCGGATGAATTTCTGTATCAAAATTGGGGTAATAGAGATAGGAAATTTTGGGTTGACGAAAAGATAAACGAACAACGTTAGCATTTTCTAACCGTCCGATAGTTTGACTAGCACAACCTTCATATAAGCGTAATAACATCGGTAATTTTTCCAGAATGCTAATATGAATAGTTAGGGAATAACGGGAAAGTTTGCCTAGGGAACTATTTTCACAAGTACGAGCGATCGCTGCCAAATTTCCCGCACTTATTAACACTTCTTCTGCTAAAGCGCAAGCATTGCGATAACTGCCAAATAAAGCTTTAAAATCGGCACGGGTAGCGGGGGATAATTCCCGTACTTTCGGACAGTGGCTAAATTGACTTAAAGCTAAATAAAGTAAAAGATCGGCGCGTCTTTTGTCGGCAATTATCTCCCATTCTTCCCCTTCTGTTACTTGTAGAATCACTTGAAAAGCGCGTCTAAAAGTGCCAAATTCTGCCTTAATTTCTTCCTCTTGTAATAATTCTCCCGCAACGGGTAAACGTCCCTGCTGGGTATAAAATTCCATCAGGGGAGTTAATAAATCTTCGTAATCTTCAAAGCGTTTGAGATGGGTTGTAATTTTAGGGGTGGTAGCGCGGGAACGACATCTGGATAAACGAAAAGTTTCGGCTTTTTCTTCCTCTCGAAAAACTAGATAAATTCCCAAAGTTATTGGAATAGAATCAACCCCTAAACTGCTATCAATATACTGTTTTAGTTCTTCCTGTTGATAGTATTTTTGAAAAGTATTACGACGAGTTATAATTCCATCTTCATAAGCCATTAAACCCCGTTCGCTATCATCAATTAGGATCTGTGCCGAAACAATTAAAACTTGACGGGTTAATTGCCAAGCTTTTAATAAAGCTTCTTGCCGTTCTTCGGCGGATTCAATAACATTAATTACATAGCCTAAATTAACAATATCAGATTCAATTAAAGGACTATCGGGACGATAATAAGGATCCCAACCTTCACTTTGATAACCCTGTTCAGCTATGCGTTCTATATCACCTCCATAACCACAACCGTAATCAAAAAAAGTGGTTTCAGGAAGAAATAATCCCGCCGCTAATGCTAATCTTGCCGGACGAGAAAGAGTTTTGCGAACAAGAGCGGCTTTGTGGCGATCAATTATTATCGATTTTTCCCTTTGTCCCTCCAGATTACAAACTAAATAATCTCCTGCAAAATCAAGGTGATGCTTTCTTAAAAGCCTTTGCCATTCCTGTTTAGTACCGATGGGATAAGAACTGTTTAAAAGTCCTAAAGCACTCTCGATTTTTGTGAGATGCTCGAATTCTTCATAAAGGGGATAGTCCCTAGTAACAAAAGTTTCTTTTCGGTGTAAAATGGGCGGATTATCAGCATTTTGATAATTCCATTCACTCAAGATTAATGTCCCCATATCTACCACTAAACTTTTAGTTAAAACTGGGTGAGGTTCTCGATCAAAATCGGGATAAAAAAGATAGGATATTTTCGGTTTATCGGTGCTAAATTTAATTATTGTTGCCTCAGATAAATGCTGATTAATTCTTGCTTGTTGTTCGTAATTCTGGAGGATAGGATTCAGTTGATGTAATGCTTCTCTATGAACATAAAGCGCCCCCGGTAATAGTTTACCGATGGGACTAACTTGACACAGTTGCACGATTAAGGCGAAATTCTCAGCCATGGCAATTAATCTGTCTAATAACAAATTCTAGAGACAGAAAAAACTAAATAAATCTAGTTAAATGAACCCGATAGCGCTCTTTTTTGGTCACAGTAACCTCACCCACTTCTAGACGACCTTTTCCCCGGAAAGAAATCAAATCACCAGTTTTAACATTATAACTAGATTGACTGATATCTTTCCAGTTAACTCGCACATCCCCAGCGCTAATTGCTTCGGCCATTTTACTGCGAGAAATGCCAAAACCCGCCGATGCGATCGCATCTAAACGTAAGGAAGCTTCCACGGTATTAATTTCTTTTTTTTGCGGTGGTCTAACTTTTAATTCCGTCAAAGGAATCGGGCTAGTTTTCACGGGAACTGAACGCACTTGTCGCAAATTAGCAGATAAAAAATCTGCCAATTCAGGCACTACAATCGCCTGCGCTCCTCGCTCACCTAAAACGATTATATCGCCGACTTTTTCCCGAACGATACCCGTCCCCAACATCGCCCCTAAAAAATCCCGGTGGTTAGCGGTATCAAACAGAAAATTACCGGCAATATCAAGGGCAGATAGGGGAATATCTGTTACTGCCAAAGGTAGATCAACTCTAGCAACACCGACGCGCTGTCTTTCTGCCTGGGGATAACCGCCCCATTTTTCCATTGACACATCGGTTAAACGCTGAAAAACCCGTTCTACTTCCGCTAAAACCGCAGGAGAAAGAAAGTCTGTCACCGTCACTTCCCAAGTCTTGATCGCTTGTTCGGCTTTATCAATAACTTTCGCTATCTCCTCGCGGTTCTCGACACCCTTTAGTAATTCTTCTCTTGGTAACATTGTTTTGTGGTAATTAATCAAAAATTCTTAGGAAAAAATCAAATGACCGATAACTTATTCCTAATAACCGTTCACCGTTCTAGGGCGTATCCTTGCAGATTTTCGGGGTTAAATTGACGGAGGATAAGAGTCGCTTGATTTTTCAGGTTTTCGGAACCCTGCACGACAATAATATATTTTCCCGCGCCGAGACGATTGCGATAGGGAAGTGCATCGCCAC
>NZ_JADEXI010000045.1:0-15349 GCF_015207185.1 Microcystis sp. LEGE 08355
GAGGTGTGTGTAAGAGACAGACACCCCACACCCCGCTCCCCTGGTGTTAGGCCCACAGAGACCCTAATAGCTAAAGAAACTGCGCGATTAGATACCAAAGTCCCTCACAGATAGAAGATAATCAATATTTATCAGTATTGGAAGCCTTCAGCATGGTTCATTTAACGCCCAATCCTAGCTATAGTTTAAGTCTCAAGATAGAAATCCCCAATCAAGCGGGAACCTTCGCTTCTGTCCTCAATGCGATCGCCGATGTCGGGGGGAATTTAGGGCAAATTTCTCTGATCGAACGCAATTTAAAGATTAGCACCCGCGAGGTGATGGTTGATGCCGCTAGTACCGACCAAGCGGAACAGATTATCGCTGCGGTTAAAGCTCTACCGGATGTTAAACTTCTGAAAGTTTCCGATCGCACCTTCGATCTCCATCGTCGCGGTAAAATCTCCATTGAAAGTCGTATTCCCCTCACCTCCCAAGATGACCTGGCCATGGCCTACACCCCCGGAGTTGGTCGCATCTGCACCGCTATCGCCCACCAACCAGAACAAGTGTATTCATTGACGATCAAGGGTAACACCGTCGCTGTAGTTACCGATGGTAGCGCGGTATTAGGATTAGGAAATCTCGGGCCAGAGGCTGCCCTACCAGTAATGGAAGGGAAAGCGATGTTATTCAAGGAATTCGCCGGAATTGACGCTTTTCCCATCTGTTTAGCCACCCAAGACCCCGAAGAAATCATCGCAACCGTCAAAAGAATCGCTCCGGTTTTTGGGGGTATTAACCTAGAGGATATCGGCGCTCCACGCTGTTTTGAAATCGAGAAACGTCTGCGAGCAGAATTAAATATTCCCGTTTTCCACGATGATCAACACGGTACAGCGATCGTTTCCTTGGCTGCCCTGATTAATGCCCTCAAATTTGTCAAAAAATCGCTTGATACAGTCAAAATCGTCATTAATGGTGCAGGTGCAGCGGGAATCGCCATCGCTACTCTCTTTAAAACCGCAGGAGCTACAGATATAACCCTCTGTGATTCCCTTGGCATCCTCTCCCAACAACGGGACGATTTAACCCCAGAAAAACAAGCTTGGGCCGTGGCCGCCACTGGTAAGCTAGGGGATGCTCTCAAAGGTGCTGATGTCTTCTTGGGGGTGAGCGCACCGGGGGTATTGACTCCCGAAATGGTCAAGGGAATGGCTAAAGATGCGATCGTGTTTGCCATGGCTAATCCGATTCCCGAAATTCAACCGGAATTAATCAATGATTTGGTGGCCGTGGTGGCTACCGGACGCAGTGATTATCCCAATCAGATTAATAACGTTCTCGCTTTCCCCGGATTATTTCGCGGGGCCCTGGACTGTCGCGCTAGGGCAATCACCGATAATATGTATCTGGAAGCGGCCAAAGCGATCGCTTCTCTGATCACTCCTGCTAATCTCGATCGAGAGAATATTATTCCCTCGGTTTTTGATGGTCGTGTAGTTACGGCTGTGGCCGCCGCCGTTCAACACGCTGCTCGTCAAGATGGAGTGGCCGGGGAATAATGTAATTATCGTGCAGGAGGGTAAGTGAACCGTGAAACCGATCGATGATATTCCCGAAGCTTTGCGGGACAGCCAGTACAGAAAAACTACTAATCCTAATGGTCTCATAGCGATCGCAAGCGGTTTACTTGCTCTGGTGGGAACCGGCCTAATTGCCATAGCAGTCTTGAATCGTCCCCCTGCTTCCGTAAAAAAACCGGTTATTAACCCATCACCCCCCATTAAAGCCACTCCTAGCCCCATTGAGAACATTTTAGGTCATTTACCCTATCAAGAGGCCCCAGAGACGGAATTAGCCCCCATTACTGGGGATGGTGCTATGCGTTTAAGGAAACCGGCAGCCAAGGCTTTTATCCAGATGCAGAGTGACGCAAGAAGGTCGGGGGTGATTTTAATGCCGATTTCCGCATTTCGATCGAAAGCAACCCAAGAAAAGCTCTTTTTTGAAGTTAAAAAACAACGCAATCAGGAAACCCGCAAACGAGCAGAAGTGAGCGCACCTCCGGGTTACAGCGAACATCATACCGGTTATGCGATCGATATTGGCGATGGTCACGCTCCCGCCACAAATTTAAGTAGCAGTTTTGCCAATACTGCCGCTTTTCGTTGGTTGCAAAATAACGCTGCCCAGTATAGTTTCGAGTTATCTTTCCCCGAAAATAATCCCCAGGGTATTAATTATGAACCTTGGCACTGGCGTTTTGTCGGGGATAGTCACAGTTTAGAAACTTTTTATAAAGCCCAACAATTAGGAAAACAAAAATAAGATAACCTCTACTCCGATTCTATCTTGTAAGTCATGAACAAATCTTCTTAGCCTACAATTAAAAATAAGCAAGGTAGGGTTGATTCATAGTAGGGTTGATTCATGAATCAACCCTACCCCTGCTAGGGGTTGGGGGGTTGCCTTTTTCCTCGTCTCAACAGGTAATTTAAATACTTGACAGCATCAATGATTGACTGGACTCCCTATCTCAAATCAATCTCGGAAAAGTACGCCCAGTGGGAGACATTTTACACCCTCACGGACGTAGAGGGAAAAACACGCCCAGCGAAAACTGAACCTTTGCTAAAGGATTTGTGGGTACAGACGATTGAAAAAGAACCACAAAACCCACAAGAAAGACCAGAAAGACCAGAAAAAAACGAAAGATTCACAGTTTTAGAAGGTTTACGCAAGTATGCGGCTAATCACGTTCTTTTAAAAGGTCGTCCCGGTTCAGGAAAATCGACCGCTTTAGCCAGATTATTATTAGAAGAATCTGTAGGAGCGCAAAGCTTGCGCCTAAATCAACAAAATCAAGCTAAAATCATTCAAATTCCCATTCTCATCGAATTACGCTTGTATGAAACCTCAATTCTTGATTTAATTTTACAATTCCTGAAACGCCATAAATTAATTATTGATAGTAATACCCTAGAAAGTTGGCTGTTAGAAAATCAGAATTTTAGACCATTATTATTATTTGATGGTATCAATGAATTGCCCTCGGAAGCTGCGCGACAGAATTTAAAAAACTTTCGCCAGCAGTATGCAGAAATTTCGATGATTTTCACGACAAGGGATTTAGGCAGCGACGACTTAGATATTGAAAAAAAGCTGGAAATGCTCCCCCTGACTGAACCACAGATGCAGGATTTTGTCAAGGCTTATTTGCCTGAAAAAGGCGAAGAAATGCTTAAACAGTTGGGAAATCGTCTCAAGGAATTGGCAGAAACTCCTCTACTTTTGTGGATGCTTTGTTCAGTTTTTGATAATAATGAAAACAAAATTCCTGCTAATTTAGGCTTAGTTTTCCAGATTTTTACAGGAATTTATGACAAGAAATTAAAAGCAGATGTTCCTACTTACCAAGAATCGCGAGATTGGTGGCGAGAATTGCTGCAAGTGTTAGCTTGGAAAATGACCCAAGGGGAGTCAAAAACCGAGATTCAGGTGGCTATTTCCCGAACAGAAGCAGAGGAAGAATTAAGCAAATTTATCAAAAATAAAGGATTCCCAGAATATTACAGTAAGCAGTGGTTAAAGGATTTACTGAAATATCATCTAATTCACCTAGAAGGTAATGATAAAATTGCTTTTCGCCACCAACTGATTCAAGAATATTACACGGCTGAGGAATTAAAGAAAAAGTTACCCCATCTGAGTGATGAGCAGTTACAGTGGGACTATTTAAATTATCTCAAATGGACGGAACCTGTGGCGTTGCTGTTGGGGTTATTGGATAATGAAACCCAAGCAAAACGGGTGGTTAAATTAGGTTTAGAGATTGATTTAAAATTAGGAGCGAGGTTAGCAGGAGAAGTCAACTTTAAGTTTCAAAAGCAGACAGTGGGGTTAGTGCTTGGGTTGGATGTGCCGAAACAGTTTAAGGTGGAGTTATTGGGATTAACAAAGTCTAATCAAGTTGTTAATGAGTTACTCAAGGCTTTAAAAGACTCTGATGGGGTTGTTCGTAGGAACGCAGTCGAGGCTTTGGGTAAGATTGGCACAGAAACAGCCATTGCGGGATTACTCAAGGCTTTAGAAGACTCTAATAAAGATGTTCGTGAGTACGCAGCATACGCTTTGGGTAAAATTGGCTCAGAAACAGCCATTGCGGGATTACTCAAGGCTTTAAAAGATTCTGATAAAGATGTTCGTAGCAACGCAGTCGTGGCTTTGTGTAAAATTGGCTCAGAAACAGCCATTCCGGGGTTACTCAAGGCTTTAGAAGACTCTGATGAGGATGTTCGTGGGAACGCAGTCTGGGTTTTGGGTAATATTGGCTCGGAAACAGCTATTCCGCGATTACTCAAGGCTTTGGAAGACTCTGATGGGTATGTTCGTAGCAACGCAGCCGAGGCTTTGGGTAAAATTAGCTCAGAAACAGCCATTCCGGGATTACTCAAGGCTTTAGAACACTCTGATGTGTATGTTCGTTGGAAGGCAGCCGAGGCTTTGGGTAAAATTAGCTCAGAAACAGCCATTCCGGGATTACTCAAGGCTTTAGAACACTCTGATGTGTATGTTCGTTGGAAGGCAGCCGAGGCTTTGGGTAAAATTGGCTCAGAAACAGCGATTCCGGTGTTACTCAAGGCTTTAGAACACTTTGATGGGTTTGTTCGTAGGAAGGCAGCCGCGGCTTTGGGTAAGATTGGTTCAGAAACAGCGATTCCGGGATTACTCAAGGCTTTAGAAGACTCTGATAGGTTTGTTCGTTGGAAGGCAGCCGAGGCTTTGGGTAAAATTGGCTCAGAAGCGGCGATGACTGAACTTATCAAATGCCTGAAAAATCCTGATTTTGTCACATTAAATAATGGCTATACTCTCTCTCAAGCTAGAGAAGCACTAGACACAATTCAAAACAAACTTAAATACTATCACCCCCTCTCCCAACCCATGAATCAACAAGTTTACATCTCCTACAACTGGCAAGAAGACAGCAACGAAATGGCTAATCAACTCGTCCAAGCTTTTGACGCTAAAGGAATTGAGATTATTCGGGATAAAACCCACACCAGCTATAAAGACTCCATCAAAAACTTTATGCGGCAAATTGGACGGGGGAAATGTGTCGTCGCCGTCATCAGCGATAGATACTTAAAATCAGAAAACTGTATGTTTTAATTAGTAGAAATTGCCAGAAATGGTGACTTTTATCAAAGAATATTCCCGATTATTTTACCAGATGCCAGAATTTATAAAGACTTCGAGCGCATAGACTACCTGAAATATTGGGAAGACGAAAAAGCAAAACTACAAGCCAAATACAAACAAATTGATTTAGCTAAAACTAATAGTATCCTAGAGACAGTAAACTTATATGATGAAATCAGGAGCAATATTGATAATCTAACCAACATTCTTAAGGATATGAATACTCTCAATATCGACTTACACCGCCAATCGGAATTTGCGGCTATGATTCAAAAAGTAGAAACTAAACTTGCAGAGGATGGTCAAAATATTTAACTAAATCCCAGAATGATTGTTTTAAAAGATAAAGGCTAAAGGTGATATTCCTGACTATACCCAATTTGTTCTCTGTAACTCATTTGACCGATAACTGCTATAATCATTAGTTGATAACTGTTAATTGCTGACATGACTAAATATCTAAACATTACTGAAACAGGACAAAAGCTGGTTGAATGGTCTGAGCAAATGACTGACGAACCTATTATTATTACCAAAGAAGGTCAACCCATTATGGTTGCCCTGAATTACGCTCAAATTGAATCTTGGTTAGAAACTCTTGATATTTTACAAGACAAAGAGTTTGCCGAAATCCTATCTGAAGCGATTCAACAGGATCAATCAGGACAAAGAATTACTTGGGAAGATGCTAAAAAACAACTGGGTTGGTAATGGAATATCAAATACAATTAATTCCTCTTGCTTTAAGCTTTTTATCTAAAATTACCGATAAACGCATTCAGCAAGAAATTCGCAAACGGATTGAAAAGCTAAAAATTGAACCGGATAAACAAGGTAAAGCCCTTTCAGGTAAACTTAAAGGATATCGTAGCGTTAGGGCAGTTGGTCAAAGATATCGGATTGTCTATCGTGTTGAAGAAGCTCAAATTATTGTTATTGTTATTGGAGTTGGAATTCGTAAACAAGGTGATAAGAAAGATATTTATGCCCTTCTTGAAAAATTAATTAATAATGAATAAAATATGGGTTATGACAGAACTGCTAAACCAATAGGTTCTTGCTGAATCGTGAGATATACACCTATTACTTTTTCAGAGATAGCCAGTTTTGGAGAGGATAGTCACAATATTCCTGCTTCTTCTGAAAAAAACGCATCCCTATCATCTACTACCTATGATTTAAGAGGAGCTACCATTGGTAATTTAGCTCATAATGTGCAAGGAAGCCAACAGAATTATCCCCAGCAAACTAATAACAATAACCCAGAGGAAAAATAACATGGTTCAGCAACTTAATAACACCCAAATCGCCATCAATACTTTATTGAATAAAATCAACGATTCTCTCCCCCAGATCCGCGCTAAAGCTGCCGAAGCCTTGGGCAAAATTGGCAATAGCAGCCTTGCCGATACCTTAGTATCCCATTTAATAGGAGAAAATGATCTTAATGTTCGCCTAAATCTGATTCGAGCTTTAGGAGAAATTGGCAATGAATCCGCAATTCCTTATCTAGCTTCCTGCTTATCTGATACTAATCCCGATATTCGGATAATCACGGCGGAATCTCTCGGAAAAATTGGTGGTGAAAAAGCAATATCCTATCTCATTCAATCCCTACAAGATACGGAAGTAAAAGTTCGTGTCACAGCCACAATTGCTTTAGGTGAAATTGGACTAGAAGATGTTATTCCTGATCTAGTAAATGTTTGTTACGATGAAGATGATAGCGTTCGTTTCAGTGCTGTTGATGCCCTCGGCAAAATTGGCTCTCGTTATGCAGTAAACTGATATGAAATTGAGTACAGAATCCCTCGATTTAATTATCAGAACTCTTGCCAAAAGACTATTCACAGACAAGAACCCAAGTATTCGGATTAAAGCCGCTCAATCCTTATTTTGATCCCCCTAAATCCCCCTTTTCAAGGGGGAATTGAATTCGACGTATCGCTTTCATTCAGAGAAATGTTCTCAGTTTTGCCATTATGGATGCTATAATTAGGGCTTGCTGAATAAATGTGAAATGTAGGCAAGATAGGGGTTTTGTGGCTTTTCTTGCGAAACAGGTGCAAGATTTTGAGAGAATCGTGCTTCAAAACCTTGCGTCTTCATCGGCCCGCGTCCTGTAGGGGCGAAGCATTCGGGCAATAACCTATCGGTGAAACCGGAGATTTTCTATCCGAATGCTTCGCCCGTACTTTTTGCCGCAAACCCTAATTCTCATCAGTAATCTTCAATCTTTTAATCCTATGTCAGAAACTCCTAAATATGACCTTCGTGGAGCAAATATTGCTAACTTTGCCGATACGGTGCAAGGAGATCAAAAAGCCGTTCAACATAATTACGCCACACCCCAAAATTTAGCCGAAGCCGCCGAATAAATCCAACAACTTATCAGCCAACTTGCCCAAACTTATCCCACTAATACCGAAATTGAAAAACAAACTTTTGTCGCACAAGTTGACGCAGAAATCAAGAAAAATTCTCGCCTAAGAAGCATTTTAATCACGGGAGGAATTGAATTAATTAAAGTCCTCTGTCCTCCCCTCGGTATTCCCATTGAAATGGGTAAACAATGGCTAAAAACTGCCAATTTAGGTGATTAAACCTAGAGGTTTAATAATCTTTTAATGATAGAAATCCCGAAGTCCGCCGCTGATGGCTTTTATTTTTGAATTAGCACAATTATAACCATAAGTCAAGCTTTTTTGATGATAATTAGGGTTTGCTGAATAAATTTGAAATGTAGGCAAAGTAAAGGTTTTGGGGCTTTTCTCGCTCCCACAGGTGCAAGATTTTGAGAGCATCGTCGTTCAAAACCTTGCGTCTTCATCGGCCTGCGTCCTGTAGGGGCGAAGCATTCGGACAATAACCTATCGGTGAAAAGGTAGATTTTCTATCCGAATGCTTCGCCCGTACTTATTCAGCAAACCCTAATTAACTTTTTTGTTGGTGATATTTTGACCTTGTTCTGGTATTGGAGAGAACCAGCATTTCTATTCTAATAAAGTCTCTTTAATTGTTGTTAAAACTTTGCTATCTTTGACCATCCAAGCATGAAGCAATACAGGAATGGAAATTTCTTTACCTACCGATAAACGGGAACTATGGGCAGGAAATATCATTAAATCGTAGGGAGTCCAGATAATTGTGGTTTTAATTTTATTTAAAATTTGTTGACAATCTTGATTTAAATCCTCTAGAAATTGACTCCCCGGCTGCATTTGTATAATCCCATCTAAGGGTAAACTATACGCGGTTAACGTGCCTCGATTCGGAGCAGAAATATTTAGGTAACGTTGCACTCTTGCCACTCCTCCCAATCTTTGCAGGTAGTAGCGGGTAATTAATCCTCCCATACTAAACCCAATCAGATCTACTTTCTGCTCTTTAGCAAAGTTTTTCTCGATATAATTCTCCACCTGACCGGCTAAAACTTCTAACTTTTTGTAACCATGATTGGGAATTAGATTAAAACTATGCACCTGCCAACCATGATAGTTTAAATACTCGCTCATCGGTTTAAAAACAGCAGTAGTGTCCAGAAAACCATGCACCAAAACAACGGGATTCATAGATGAGATTTTATCCTTGAATTCTGAATCTATTCTAACGGATGATCGGGGTAATGAGCGAAAAATTTTGGGGAAGAGCCTATCTACTAGGTACGGCTACCGGCAACTTCTAAGGATTAGGGAAAAAACCAAAAAGTTTAGCGGCACCTCCTAAAATAGCGACCACCAATGCTATCAGAATCCCTCGATTGGTGAATTCCTGATAGGCAACCCTTGCAGTTAATCCATTGATTTTTTCGTCTAAAGCTTTAATATCTCCCTTGAGTTCGGCCTGTCCTATTTCTACTTTAGTTAACCGGTCTTCTACCTTGTCAAATCTCTCATCAATACGTTTTTCCAGAGAGTCGATTTTCTCGTCAATACGTTTTTCCAGAGAGTCGATTTTCTCGTCAAGGCGTTTTTCTAGAGAGTCGATTTTCCCCTCAATCCTTGTCAGGACAGCTTCTAGGGAATAAGTGACAGTTTCGTTAGACATTTTGAGCAACTCCAAAAGTCAAATCTTTAGGGGTAAATGCTGGAGGCTATATTTTACGGAAAAATCAGGGGTCTATAGGCGGACACGGATTCCCATTATAAGAAAATTATAAGTCAAGACTTGAGTTTTTGTCAAGCTTTTTTTTGACGGCAATCAATGGCAAGAATTTCGGGGAAGTATTTAGCCACCGATGCCTAACCGTCCCGCTAAACTAGGGCTTAAAGGAATCAGAGTCGCTAACATTAAAAAGAGCAGTAATAAACCCCAACCGGCGCGGGTGTCATCAGGTTCGGTTAACTCGTTTAAACTCGGTCTTTCCAACTCTCTTTGTAAAAAAGCGACTAAAATTGTCCAATAGAGAGGAATGGGATTGCTAGAATTAACTAAGGAAATAATGCCCAAAATGACCAAAGTGGCCACAGTGGTGCGGCGGGCAATTTTGCGACCATAAATAGCCTGAACAATTCTGCCACCATCTAACTGTCCGGCGGGCAGTAAATTAAGGGCAGTAATCACCAATCCTAACCAACCGATAACAGTTAAAGGATGGACGGAGATAACGGCATTTTGTAACTCGTCGCCCAAAACTATCCGCGCTAAAGAACCCACTAAAATTGAACTTTGTAAAAAGTTACTAGGGATTTGAAAAAGGCTGGCAGAATTAGATAAAGTCAGTCCAACGATTAACAAGATTAAAGAAACCAAACCTCCCAAAGCAGGACCAGCAAAAGCTATATCAAATAGGACACTGCGGTTAGGTAATAAAGATTCAAAACGAGTAATCGCCCCAAAAGAACCAATCTGCCAAGTGGGAAGAAAATAGGGTAAACTGAGACGAACATTATGGCGTTTAGCGATAATTAGATGACCGATTTCGTGGGCAATTAATACCGACCATAAACCCAAACTCAGGGGAATTGCTTCTCGATATCTCTGCCAATTACCAAACAAATCAAAACCTAATAGAATTCCAGCTGCTTCTAAGCTAGTGACAATGGTGGCTACTAACAAAACTAAAGAGAGATTTTTTTGAGCAAGAGTGGCAGGACTAGGATCGTTAGTTTTGGGAAGGATAATTACCACCGGTTTTTCCTCGGTTCCTTCCACCAGAAATAAACGATATTTATCGCCAAAATGATTACTTAATTTCTGGGTTAAGCGCGAGTGAACTAGAGCCGGTTCTCCCCGTAAATTGCCTTTAAAAATCGCCCCTTCCTGAAAAGAGATAGTTTCGGTGGCAAAAAAAGTATCTATACCAAAAATACTCTGAATAACTTTTAAATCCTGTTCGGAAATTGGCATCACATCCGGCACAATTGCTGTCACCGCTGCCGGGATTTCTAGAGGAGTAACGGACTGGCTGACTGCTGGGTTAACTTTCGGTTCAATTATCTGATTGGTTTTCAGTAAGCGTAAACGGTTGCCCAAATAAATATAGATAATGGTGGAAGCAACCAGTAAAAAGAGAATTACCGCTAGATTGAGATAAATTCCCGCCGCAAATAGCCCGAAAAAAATTAACCAAGGAGCAATTAGTACCAAGGATTGTAACCAAGGTAAAATTCCCAGTTGGCCGTAGGGTTTAGCCCGATAAAAACTCCAAGTCAAGATAGCACCAGCGACGAGGAAAATAACAGCGATCGCAGCAATTTCCGAAGAAATATTAACCATAGGAAAGTCAAAATCAATAGGTTTTTATCAATCAATTTGATTATAAGCTTGCAGAGCGGCCCGTAATTGACCCCGATGTTTTTGTAACAATTCTTGTCCTGCATCCGCCGAAAGTCCCGTTTTCTGCATTAACAAAGCCAGTTTAACCCGGCGGCCACTTTTTTCCAGTAAAATAGCCGCTTCCTCGCGACTAACATCGGTAAGGTTACAGATAATTCGCAGGGCGCGGTCATGGAGTTTATGATTAGTAACTGCCACATCGACCATCTGGTTGCCGTAAACCTTGCCTAACATGACCATTGTCCCTGTGGAAAGGATATTTAAAGCCATTTTCGTCACCGTTCCCGCTTTCAGACGGGTGGAGCCGGCCAGAAGTTCAGGTCCGGTCAATAAGCGGATATCCACATCCACAGGAATCTCCACTTGTTCGGCGGGGACACAACTAATGGCAATCGTCGTCGCACCTCGCTGTTTTGCCGCCTGTAAAGCCCCGTGAACGTAGGGGGTTGTACCCCCGGCGGTAATCCCCACTACCACGTCTAATTCGTGAATTTCTCGCTGGGCAATAATCGCCGCCCCATCTTCCGCTTTATCCTCCAAATCTTCGGAACTACGCACCAGTGCCGCCGCTCCACCGGCAATAATTCCCTGTACCAATTCCGGGGGAGTGCAGAAGGTGGGAGGACATTCGGCCGCGTCCAAAACCCCCAGCCGGCCACTGGTTCCCGCCCCAATGTAAAAGAGTCTGCCACCTTTAGCCAGAGCTTGACCGGTCAGGGAGATCGCTAGGGCCAATTCTTGCCGGGCCATGGCGATCGCTTTTAGGGTTTGGGCATCCTCGCGATTGAAGAGATCCACCAATTCGAGCGGGTTTAATTGGTCTAAATTTAGGCTGTTTGGGTTAATTTGTTCGGTTAACAGGTGTCCTCTGCTTTCCCACTGTTCCATAACGGTTTAATTGAGTTTTTCGTAAGATTATTTTCAGTATATAGCCAATCGGTGGGTAAAAAGCTTGACAATCGCCCCCCGAATATTAGACAATAGTAAATTGTGTCAATTCCTGCTCGGATCAGGTGAAGACATTAGGACAAAAGCTGGAATTTTTTTCAGCTACCTGTACGGCAAAACGAGCGCAGAAAATTTATGAGTTACGCGATTATTGAGACCGGTGGCAAACAGATTCGGGTGGAACCCGGTCGCTATTACGATATTGAACTTCTTCCCGTCGATGAACAAAGTACCCATACCATCGACAAAGTGCTATTAATCCATGATGAGGATGATATTAGCATCGGTCAGCCCTTTATCGAAGGGGCCACCGTCGAAGGGACTGTCATACAACATCGTCGGGGCAAAAAAGTTATTGTCTATAAAATGCGCCCGAAAAAGAAAACCCGTAAAAAACGCGGTCATCGTCAAGAAATTACCCGTTTTATGATTGATTCAATCAATTATAACGGTAAAACCCTAGTCGCCACTGCTGCTACCTCCGGCGCTGAAGTTGTGGAAGATAGTAGCGACGAAGAAGAATAACTTTTACAATCAAAAAAGCATTTGGAGAGAAATTATGGCTCATAAGAAAGGTACGGGTAGTACCCGCAACGGACGCGATTCTCGTTCCCAACGCCTAGGCGTTAAGCGCTACGGTGGTCAAGTGGTAAAAGCGGGAAATATTCTCATCCGTCAACGGGGTACTAAAGTTCACCCGGGTAAAAATGTTGGTCGTGGTGGCGATGATACTTTATTCGCTTTAATTGATGGTGTGGTCAAATTTGAATACAAGGATAAAAGTCGCCGTCAAGTTAGCGTTTATCCTGCTGAAGTTAGCGCCAGTTAATCCCATCAACCCTGATTAATTTTTTCCCTGTCACCTCCTAATTAATACTAGGGGGTTTTTTCAGATAATTTAGAGCTGTTGACAGGGTAGATCGATCGCTCATAGATTAGATATAGTCCGAAAGTAGCTCGGAAAAGATGAACTGAGTATGATTCTTAAAATTGCCGATATCTTAAAAAATTTGCCCTGGTCTTTCGATTCTACTGCCGAATTACCCTGGTTAGATCGATCGCGAGCGGAAAAATCCCTGCAAAAAGCTCGTCAACAACGGCGAATGTCCGAACGAGAATATCAACTCCTTGACCATTGGCGAGAATTGGGTTATTGTGTTGTCAAAGATTTAATTCCCGCAACGGCGATCGATAATTTAGTAGCGGAATTAGCCGATTTATTTTTCCTGGAATCGGCTATCCCTGGATTAAGAATTGAAGGCATTCAAGCAGAAAATCTACCGGCGAGTTTGAGTCACGAGCAAGTTTTAGCCCTAGATATGGAGCAAAGAAAAGCCTTAGTTAATTCTATTTGGCGACTCCATGCCTTTCATGAGATTTCCCCCGCTGCTCGAGCAATTTTTGACAATCAAAATCTGAGAGATTTAGTTAATTTAATTATTGGCAAATCCTGCGAACCGAGATATTCCATCAACTTCCTGCACGGTACAGAGCAAGGGCTGCACGAGGATATGGCAGTTTTTTATGTTCATCCTGCTAATCATTTAGTTGGTGTTTGGATTGCCTTGGAAGATATTTCCGCCGATGCTGGCCCGCTAATTTTTTATCCTAAATCTCATAAAAATATCAAAGTAACTGACTTTTTTCCAGACTATCCCGCCGTCAATCTTAAAAATATTACGGCCGCTCAAATTCCCCAATACCAAGATTATGTTAACCAGCGCGCCCAGAATTATGACTGTCAATCATTTACTGCTAAAAAAGGAGAGATTCTTCTCTGGCACGGAATGTTAATTCATGGTGGTGGGAAGATTAATAATAACCTGCTAACCCGTAAATCGATGGTCATTCATTTTATTGTCGAGGGTGGCGATTACAACGATCGGGCTTTGGGACCTTTTAATTGGTAAGATTAATTTACCACTAATAACTCGGAAATAATCGGACTAATTAGGGTTTGCTTAATAAATATAAAAACCTTGTTGGATAAGAATTTTAGACTTTTTTGACCTCAAAAAGTGCCAGCCTTTGGAGGGATCTGGGGGGAGAATTAGGCACTTTTTCCCTGAAACTTAGGTAATTGACCACCTGAAAATGGGTAAAACCCCACACCCCACCCCCACGAAAAACTTTTTCAGCAGACCCTAATTAGGGCTGACTGAATAAAGGTAAAATATAGACGAGGTAAGGGGTTTGGGGCTTTTTTGCGAAGCAGGTGCAAGATTTTGAAAGTAGGGGCGAAGCATTGGGGAAATAACCTATCGCTGAAACCGTAGATTTCCTATCCGAATGCTTCTACTTTTTAAACAGAATTTACCATAACTGATCACTGCTCACTGATTAAGCTGTAGCTTCTAAAAATACGCCTAAATTGCGGAATTTTTGATAACGAGATTCGCGCCGTTGTTGGGGAGTTAACAAAGATAAAGCCTCTAAATTTTCACTAATAGCGACTTTTAAATTGGCTGCCGCTTTAATCGGATCAGCATGGGCCCCTCTGGAGGGTTCAGGAACGATCTGATCGATAATATTTAACTCTTTTAAATCTTTTGAGGTAATTTTGAGGGCAACTGCTGCTTTATCGGATTTTTTGGCATCTTTCCAGAGAATGGCGGCACAAGCTTCGGGAGTCGCCACGGTATAGACAGAATGCTCTAACATTAATAGGCGATCGCCGACCCCAATGCCCAAAGCACCGCCGGAACCACCTTCGCCAATAACAGTACAAATGATCGGCACATCTAAACGGAACATCTCCCGGAGGTTATAGGCGATCGCTTCCCCTTGACCTAATTTTTCCGCTTCCACCCCCGCCCAGGCGCCGGGGGTATCAATAAACGTTAAAATTGGCTGATTAAACTGATGGGCGTGTTCCATTAAACGCATGGCTTTACGATAACCCCCGGGGGCAGCCATGCCGAAATTTCTAGCCACATTATCCTTAGTATCCCGGCCTTTTTGATGCCCGATAATCACCACGGGACGACCGTTAAAACGGGCAACACCACCCACAAGAGCGGGATCGTCGTAACCACCGCGATCACCGTGTAACTCGAACCATTCATCGGTGATTGCCTGAATATAGTCTAGGGTACTGGGGCGCCGGGGATGACGGGCTAATTGTAGCCTTTGGGAAGGGGTGAGATTGCTAAAAATCTCACGACGTAATTGATTAGCTCGTTCGTCTAGTTGACTAATTTGTTCCGAGACATCCACGCCATTTTCTTGGGCTAATTCTTTAATTTGTTCGATGCGGGATTCTAATTCGTAGAGGGGTTTTTCAAAATCTAGGAGAAAAATCTTTTTCTCGGTAGTCTCGTTTTTGGTCATAGGTTAGTGGCTAGAAATTTACTTGGAGCTAAGTAGTTAGGCGTTAAAAATTATCAAATACCCCCCTTATCAAGGGGGGATTAAGGGGGGATTAAGGGGGGATCGGCAC
>NZ_JADEXI010000046.1:0-15242 GCF_015207185.1 Microcystis sp. LEGE 08355
GTTTGAAAAGGATAGCAAGCGGATGTTAGCCTTCCATACTATTTCCCAGTTAGGTTTTATTTTAGCCGCCCCGGTAGTCAGTGGTTTTTATACCCTTACCCACGGTTTAGTTAAATCTTGCCTATTTCTGTTAGCGGGAGTTTTACCCAGTCGCAATTTTAAAGAATTGCAGCAACAATCGCTCCCTAATTCTCTCTGGATTGCCCTAGTGGTTGCTAGTTTTTCTATCTCTGGATTCCCCCTATTATCCGGTTTTGGGGCAAAAGCGTTAACCATGAAAAATTTAGTCCCCTGGCAAGAGATTATGATCAATCTTGTGGCGGTGGGGACGGCGATTTCCTTTGCTAAATTTATCTTTTTACCCCACGCAGGTGGCGAAAGCAAACAGAAGCTAACTATCGGTTTCTGGACAGCAATAATTCTGCTCCTTGCCGCCCTATTTTTATCCAATGCCGTCTATGTTGAAGCTTATAATCTACCCAATATTATCAAAGCTTTAGCTGTCATCGGTGCCGGGTGGTGGTTATATCTGGGAGTTTTCAAAAAGTTATCCATAAAATTATCGCGAGCCTGGGAACAATTTGATAATCTCGTCGGTATGATGAGTATAATGTTAGTTCTATTATTTTGGATGGTATTCGCATGATCGGACATATAATTCTGCGTTTAACTATGTGGTTTTTGCTCACCGCTAATTTCACCCCTGCTAATATTATGATCGGGGTTGCTATTGCTTTTCTTTTGCCCCGTAATTTCGCCTCTAGCGAAACTTTAGGCGATTGGTTAAAGGTAATAATTAAAGTCTTTATGGCTATTCCCCAAGCTTATAAGGAAGCGTTTGAAATCATCTTTCGTCCCCACAAAGAAGAAGAAATTATTTTCGAGAGAATGTCGGGTAAACGTTCACCCAGATTGGCTTTTTGGGATATATTTCTCATTACCTTTACCCCGAAAACTATCGTCACCGAATACAAGGAAAATGAGGGTTATGAAGTTCATGTAATTAAACGGAGTTCCCAGGGATGAATATTGTTCTCATTGCCATGATTGTCGCTTTATTAATTCCCCTTTATGAAGTGGCAAGAAATGATGACATCTGGCAAAAAATGGCCGCCTTTGCCAGTGCTTCCAGTAAATCATCGATTATTATTCTAGTGGTGTCAGTTCTGCGGGATGATTGGATGATTGGAGTGGTAGCAGTGATTATTCTCAGTGTCGGTAATGCCGGCTTTATGTTATTAGCACAAATTCTTAAACGATTGAACGAATCATGATTGACATTTTCAGTTATATCTGCATCGCTATCGGAGTTTTTTTCTGGTTTTGGGGAACGGCGCATCTTTTAGACAAGCGCTCGGTATTATATAAATTACACGGTCTATCTGTCGCTGATACCTTGGGTTCCATGGCGATTATTTTCGGGCTACTTTTGAAAGTTCCCCAAAATTGGCCTTTATTATTATTGGCAATAATTTCCCTAGCAATTTGGAACACCATGTTAGGCTACGTTTTAGCTTATACTTCTAGCGATCGAGAGTAAAATTAAAGATGAATGAAAGTTATCTCTATGTTATTGTTGCCCTCTTGCCTTTAACTGCGGCGATGGTGATGTTACAATCCAATCCCTACCAAGCTTTAGTAATTCGTGGAGTTTTAGGGGCAATAGCCGCTTTAGTTTATGCTTTATTAGGGGCAGCAGATGTATCTTTAACCGAAGCTTTGATGGGAACCATGTTAGCCGTAACTCTCTACGCGGTGGCGATTCGTTCCTCTTTAGTGATGCGTTTAGGAGTAATTGCCGAGGAAACCGATACAGTTTTAGAACAGTTAAAAACTCAACTACAAACGGTTTTAAGTAAACGTTTTATGCGTTTAGAATTAGTTGCCTATAGTGATAAACAAGCTTTGCAACAGGCACTTATTGATAAAGAGGTTCATGCCGTCTGTATCCGTCAAGACAATCCAGAAACCATCCCCTACGAAACCACAATTAGATTACCCTATCTCTACGATATTTTTAAAAATGAATTAACGGCAGCCAACACGATTTTAACCTGTATTGAAACCCCCAAATTAGAGGAGAAACACTAATGAAATGGATTTATACTCTAGCCGCCATTGCCTTCGCTATCAAAATGGTAATTATTCCCAATACTGCTTCCTCTATATCATCCTTAGAAATTGTTGAATCGCTGGTGCGCGACGGCGGTGTTCCTAATGCGGTTTCGGTGGTTATTTTTCGTAATCGTCTCTACGATACCATCTATGAAGTGGTTGTTTTTACCATTGCGATTATGGGAGCAAATTTTCTTTTAGCCACCGAAAAACCCGCCAGTAAAATCCATCAATTTACTGACCAACCTTCAATTATTTTAGCCCGTTTAGGGTCAACAATTGCCGCTTTAGTGGGCATTGAATTAGCTATCCGCGGCCATTTAAGTCCGGGGGGAGGTTTTGCCGCCGGAGTCGCCGGAGGTACGGCAATTGGTTTAATAGCAATTACCTCGTCTCCCGAATGGATGCAAGCAATTTATCGCCGTTGGCAAGCGGCAACATGGGAGAAAATTTCCGTCTTAGTTTTTATTGTTTTAGCCGCCATTACTCTCTCAGGATTTGAGTTACCCCACGGGGAATTAGGGGCGCTATTTAGTGGTGGTATTTTACCGATACTAAACATTTTAGTCGCCGTTAAAGTAGCTTTAGGTTCCTGGGCAGTAATCCTCGTTTTTATCCGCTATCGCGGTTTATTGTGAGAGGTTAATATCTATATTTATAGAACGTAGGTTGGGTTGAAGCATGAAACCCAACGCCCACTCATGTTACGCTACCGCTAACCCATCCTACAAATAATTGTGCCTCCCTACTTAATAGCTATAATTTATAGCTTTAGGTCAAAACTGGGGATTAACCGATGAGCATAACATGACTTGATGGTTGAAAAAATGCTATAGTAATTTTGTTGCCCTCCTCAAGAATCAATAGGCATCTAATGATTCTGCTAAAAGAACTCCCGATGTAAAAATTATGGTTAACGTTATTCGCGGTTCTTCAGCTAAACCTGTATCTTCTCAAAGATTAGCTAAATATTTTGAGGAAAGAACAGATATAGAGGGAACATTGTATATCGGCTATCCTATTATTGGAACTCCCCAAGGAGGATATCAAATTGATGCTCTATTAGTCTCTCGTCAGCAAGGGGTTATTATTTTTAATATTGATGAGGGAAAAAATTATGATTTGGATATTGAAGGCACTCAAGACGAGAGCATAACCAAGTTAGAAGCAAAACTGCTGTCTTATAAAGAGCTTGTTCAAAAAAGAAAGCTAATGGTTAGCATTTCTGTAGCCACCTATGCACCGATTTGGAATAATTATCCAGAAGCAATTAACCGAGAGGAATATCCTGTTCTTATTAAAGATGAAGATCTTGATAATTTTATCAATAAATGTCAAGGCAATGCTCCTGAATATTTTGAGAAAGTCAACTCAGTCATACAAGCTGTTACAACCATTAGAAAAAAAGACGCTCGCAGTTATGTTGTTAAACCAGATTCTAGGGGAGCAAAGTTAAAAAAATTAGAAGATTCTATCGCTAATCTTGATGAAACTCAAAATAAGGCTGTTTTAGAAACCACTAAAGGTGTACAAAGAATCAGAGGTTTAGCAGGTTCGGGAAAAACAATTGTCTTAGCACTGAAAGTAGCTTATCTTCATGCAACTCATCCCGATTGGAATATTGCTGTTACCTTTTATACACGCTCGTTAAAGGATCAATACAAAGATTTAATTAGTCGGTTTAGTTATGAGCATAAAAATTCCGAACCAGACTGGGAAAAAGTAAAAATTATTCATGCGTGGGGAAGTCCTAAGATAGAAGGAATTTATTATGAGCTATGTAAACGACATAATATTGAATATTTAGATTTTAGTCAAGCAGACAACCTAACATATTCGCATGAAGAACCTTTTGACTTTGCCTGTCAAAAAGCCTTGCGAGAGATTAAAAATTTTCATCAATATTATGATGTTATTTTAATTGATGAAGCTCAAGATTTTCCTCAAGACTTCTTAAGACTCTGCTATGAAATCTTGAAAGATGATAAACGTTTAGTTTATGCCTATGATGAGTTGCAAAGCTTAAATAGTAAAGTCATGGATTCTCCCGAAGTTATTTTTGGAAATGATAACCATGGTAATCCTAGAGTTAAATTGGAGAATTTACCCAGCGAACCCCAACAAGATGTAGTTTTAAATACTTGTTACAGAAATTCTCGTCCTATTCTTTCCTCTGCTCATGCTCTAGGTTTTGGAGTTTATTATCCACAGGGACTAATTCAAATGTTTGATAATCGTCAATTATGGCAAGATATTGGTTATGAGGTTGAAGAAGGAGAATTAAAATCAGGAGAATTTGTTAAACTGATTAGAACCCCCAAAACCAGTCCTAAATTCCTTGAAGAACATTCTTCTATCGATGATATTATCAACTTTAAATCTTTCGATAACAACCAGGAGCAATTTGAATGGCTAGTGGAACAAATTGCAAAGAATCTCAACGAAGATGAATTAAGATGCCAAGATATTATGGTTATCCATCCAATACCTAAAAATGCTCGCAACGTTTTTGGAAAAGCTAGAGAAATGTTATTTACAAAAAATATTAATTCTCATTTAGCAGGCAGCACATCTTCTCCCGATGAGTTTTTTCAAGAAAACTCGATTGCTTTTACACAGATTTATCGTGCAAAAGGCAATGAAGCGGCAATGGTTTATTTCATTAACGCTCAAGAAGGTTTCTCTGGTTCACCATCAGAAATTGCTAGTAAACGCAATATTTTATTTACAGCGATGACTAGAAGTAAAGCTTGGTTAAGAGTTATTGGTTATGGAGCAAATATGCAAGCTTTAGAGACGGAATTTCAGGAAATTAAATCGAGAAATTTTGCTCTTGAGTTTACCTATCCAACCCCAGAAGAACTTCAACAAATGAAGAAGGTTTATCGAGATACTCTTAATACCAAGAGAGATAAAAATGACAGGGAAAAGCAAGCAATATTAGCTAAGGCTAAACGGGGTGAAATACGATTTTCAGCAGATGAAATAAAAATACTAGAAGAATCGTCTAGAAATGCTTAATGTTCAGAATATCTTTAAAGATGTTAAAAATTTAACGGCTAAATTGATAGAAGTAGGATTATCAAGTCAGCAGAACTTTCCGACTTTGAATAAATTGAGTCAAAATATTTCTGAGATTAGCTATGCCAATAGTTCCGACTTATCCATTGCCCTAAAAAATGTTGCCTATCAAGATATTTATGATGAGCTTGATCGCGGGAAGAATTATAATATTAAAATGATTGATGGAGCCTTGATTCAATTACTTTATCGCTTCCAAGGATCGCAGTTATTATCCCATAGACTAGCTTTCTTCTCATCCCCTTATTTAGAATCTTTTCAAAATGAGCCAGAACTATATGAAGAAGACGAGATATTTGCCGATATTATCGCCAAAAATATTGTAGCTGTACCGATTAGATTTGATTACGATCCTGATAATTTTCAAGAGATTCATCACCCCAGATGTCATCTCACCCTAGGACAATTCAAAAACTGCCGAATTCCAGTGTCCTCCCCTTTAACACCCAGCATATTTATTGCTTTTATCCTTCTTGACATACTCCCACCGTCAAGCTACGCTGTGACGGGGGATTCTTGACCTATCACTATCGGAAATTCCTTGTTCAACGAGACAGCTTAGATTCTCAATGTCTCCATTAAGAATCCAGAGGCCGGACTCTCCCAAGGCGTTTGGGTCGGTTTCTGTTTGCCCAACAGTACCGTTGAGATGATTTCCCAAATATTGCAACCCTTTTTTAAGAATATTTATTGCTGCATTATGATCCCTATCTAAGACTGTTTTACAATTGGGGCATTGATGAGTTCTAGTGCTTAATGTTTTTTGAACTCTCGTCCCACAAACTGAACAATCTTGGCTAGTGAAATGGGGAGGAACAGCAACACAAACAATCCGATAAATCTTGGCAAAATAATTCAACCATTCAGTGAATTGATACCAAGAAGCATCACTAATCGACTTGGCAAGCTTACGGTTTTTGACTAAGTTTCTTACCTTTAAAGCTTCATAGACTACCAGATCATTACACTGGACTAACGCCAAAGCGTCTTTAATTGCTTTGTCTTTACGTTGTCTTGACACTTTAAGATGAAGCCTAGCTACTTTTATCCGTTGCTTGTGATAGTTGTTAGACTGTTTCTTTCCTTGACGAAACTTTTTGGATAATCTCCTTTGTGCTTTTTTCAGTCGTTTTTCTGACTTTCTTAAATAACGTGGATTCTCTACAGTATTGCCTTGGGCATCGGTATAAAATTCCTTTAACCCTAAGTCAATTCCTGTTATTTGTCCCGTTGGTTTATGGTATTCTTGCCGTTCTACGTCAATCAAAAACTGGCAATAATAACCGTCAGCACGTCTAACAACTCTTACCCGTTTAATCTGTTGTTCTGAATAATAAACTAATGTCTTTTGACTACACCATAAATCAAATTCTCCTGCTTTAAAGCCATCGGTAAATCTGATTTTACGTCGGTCATCAGATAGTTTGTAGCCCGTTAATTTGTATTCAACAGAACGACTATGCTTTTTAAATCGGGGAAAACCCTTTTTACCTGGTATCTTGGCATGACAATTATGATAAAATCGACTAATTGATTGCCAGGCTCTATCAGCAGCCGATTGACGAGCTTGAGAGTTTAATTTATTTACCCATGGTGTCTCTTTATTGTCTGCTAGTACAGCACAAAGCTTTTGAAGATCATTACGGGTTGTCCCCTTATTGTCCATCCAATAACGAACACAAGAGTTACGTACAAACTGAGAAGTTCTAATAGCTTCATCAAGTTTTTGGTATTGTTCTGGTGTCCCGTTTTTTAACTTGGCTTCTACGACTAGCATTGATTAATCCTCGACCATTGGATAGTTTAATTATAACACAGTTTACCCACAGATGGTAGTATTAAAATCGTGCTTCGCAGTTAATATCCTGGTCGGATTTCATCCCCCGCAAAGGTGAGTAAGTACCTAAGCAAAATTAATTACACATCTAAGCCACTACTCCGTCAGACTTCTGGTGTGAGGAAACAGTGAACTGAAAACTCAAATCCGATCCCTAATAGCTGTCTCCCTTCTCCCGTCTCCCGTCTCCTGTCTCGGAGTCTCCTGTCTCCTGTCTCGACTAGGAAATTAATTTTGCACGACTACTTATCTTGTCGAAAAATCTAGCGGGGGCATTCATCCGACATTTTAGGTAACTTTTACAATACAGCCTATCATCTATATTCCGAGCAGATCAATTTTAACAATCAGCGATTTCCAGAAACCATAACTGAAATAAAAACAAATATACTACATTTTGCCATTAAATCTCCCTCTCTATAGTCCCTATCGGATTTACCCTCATACAGTTCAGCAAAACCTCGAAATTTTTTCTTAAAAAAGCTTGACAAAATCCCTCAACTTGACTTATACTTTCTAGTATAATGGTAATCCGTGCCTGCCTGCGAACAGCTATTTTTTGAGAGAATTAAAGGAGTCAGGGAAAATAAAGACTCCTTAACTGAAGACAGTTTATTTGTGGAATTGGTGCAGTAGATCGCGAAATTCCTGAAAACTAATCTGATGATCGCGACCAGTATCGGCCTGCTGTAACATAGCTTCGATTTCCTTGTCTGTCACCCCCGGTTCGATCGCCTGAAGACAAGCTTTTAACTCCTCAAGGCTAATTTGTCCCGAACCATCACTATCGAATAGCTGGAATCTTTGCAATAAAATTCTTTCCTGTTGATCACGATCGCTGTCACTACTAAAAGATAGACGATCAAAGACCTGAAAAGCGCGGGCGATATTTCGCCATAATTGACGGGCCAGAGGACGATGGAGAATCGTTTCCTCCTCCTGACCAGTAACTCCGTACTGGCGACGCAAAGACTCGACAGTTTCCGTTTCTGCGGCCGGCAATTCCGTCAATAAATGCTTGATCGCCTCCCTGGAACTCTTACCGGTTAACACTTCCAGCAATTCTGACCCCACCCGGCGATCGGGGTCTTTTTTCCATGTCACCAACAAACTTTCTAACAAAGCATCGCGATAACTCTGCAAACGTAACCAATCCTCGCGACTATACTGCTTTTCCGGATCGAGAAGTTCGGCCGATTCCACACCCAACTTTGTTAGAATTGCCTGATGTTCTGCCTCGGTAATCGTCAACTCTAAGCGCATTTGTTGCAGGATTTCGAGGCTGTGGCCGAAGTCAGTATATCCCTCCTCCAAAGCCTCTTTTAACACGGCTTTATAGGCTTTTAAACACTTCTGGTGGGTGAAATCCGGCAGTATCTTGGCCAATACATACACCTCATCCGCGTCCAAAGTTTCCAGCGATCGCCCATCGAGATATTTAGCCGTATCGAGACCCAGTTTACCCAACTGTTTACGCAATCTTCCCGCTAGTCCTTCCCGTTGGTAACGACTGGGATCCCGCATCCAAGTGCGGTATAACCATAAACTACTCAAAACAGCCAGTAAAATACTAGCGAAATAATGCCAAAATTTGGGCAAAAGATTAATAAAAGGACGACCACCGAAAATAAAGAAGAAATTGAAAATCAGAAAAGTTCCGACAGTAAAGACTCGATGACGGATAATTTCCGTAGTTAAAGGCGACTTTTTACGGATTCTATAGACTTTATAGGCATTTTCCACTTTTTTACCGAGAAAGTAACCCAAAAAAGTGCAGATTGCCAAAGTTAAGGGAACAGCTACCCACTTCGGAACCGCAATTGCCTGACCAGCAAGATAAAAACCCGGTTTAAAGAGGGATTCTAGCTGATTTTCGTCGTGCGCCCAAGCTCCAGAGAAATAATAGTCCCAATTGCCAGCATAGAGATAATAATAGATAAAATAGCCAAAAACTAAGCCAAAATAACCGTAATAAAGCCATTGGTGATCGCTCTTAGTAATCCCATCCCAATAGGATCTTTCCGCATCGATATCGATACAGGGACTCTGACAGGCAACACAGGCACTTTGTTCGCTACCATCTTCATGGACAATACGACACATAGATTGAGTAATCCCACCGCGACTGTCTTCGTGAGCGGTACTATTCAGTAAACCCCTCGGTTCACCGTAAATCCTTTGAACCGGACTCAAGGGACAGAAATAGTTACACCAAGATTTGCCTCCATACCAGTAACCCACAAAGATCGCCGCTAGAATAGTCAAGATTAAAAAGCTACCCAAGACTAAGCGATCGGAATTATAAAAAAGAATCCGTCCGCATAAACCCAAAAATAACAGACTGGATTGTAGATAGAGTTAATTCCGAGCTAACCACGAGTTTTTCGGCACATTATAGATTTCAGATCGGACTTTTCCCGATTTATCGGTCTGTTTTTTCTGACGCTGTTTACCCAAGGCGCGTGGTATTTGAGAAAGAAAGGATAAAGGACAAATACGCCGCCAGAGTTCGTGACCGAATACTAATAAGATAAAAATGCCACTAGGAACCACTATTCCCCAAAAAATCGGCGCACCTAACTGATAGGAGGATTGGGGTAGGCAAACTCCCTGGACTTTAATGCACACATCGCGAGCAACTCTCAGGGGACTAGCAAGATTATTAGAATAGGTTAATTTTGCCGAAATAGGGTCAAAAAATAGAGAAAATATCAGAATTAACCAAGCGATGGTCAGAACCCATCGCAGATAGTGCATCGAGCGTTCGGGAATTTGTGCAAACATAAATCTGAGTCAAGTCGTTTTGCTAAAATAATATCCAAGTTTCCAATCGATCGTTCGGGAATTTGTGCAAACATAGGTCCAAGTAGTGACGGAGAAGAGACTTTTAAGGGAGATAGCAGTCTAATCCTCGAATTCTCAAGTTTTTTCTTTAATAGCGGCGAAAAACTCTTCTTTTTGATAGACTAATCTTACCTTTTTCTACCCCCGAGGAAATTCCCCTTCCGGCAGCAGAATGCGGCCTTGACAAATTAACAGTGATCCGGTAGATGTAGGGAGATTGTCTTAAAATAATATCTACGGTGTTAATATCACTAAACTAGAAAATTAAAGAGCGTATTGGCTTAATCCTTCTCAAAAGTTAAAATTCTATGGCTGAAAGCTTGAACCATAAATCCGAAAAACCTTCTCCCCCTCCCGTCCCCCAAGAAAATCCTTGGCTAGAAGCAGTTAAAACCATTGTCACGGCTGGAATTTTGGCTTTTGGCATCCGCACTTTTGTGGCCGAGGCCCGTTATATTCCCTCTTCTTCCATGGAACCCACTCTCCAGATTAATGATCGCCTAATTATCGAGAAAGTTAGCTATCATTTTCAGAAGCCAGAACGGGGTGATATCGTGGTTTTTAGTCCGACAGCCGCTCTAAAAGCTCAAAATTTTCACGATGCTTTTATTAAACGGGTGATTGGACTGCCGGGGGATAAGGTGCAAGTCAAAGACGGTCTAGTTTACGTCAACGGTAAAGTTTTAGCGGAAAAGTATATCGCCGAAGAACCTAATTATACTTACGGACCGGTGACAGTTCCCCCCGATCAATATCTGGTTTTGGGCGATAATCGCAATAATAGTTATGATTCCCACGCTTGGGGCTTCGTTCCCCGGGACAACTTAATCGGTCGCGCTGTGGTGCGTTTTTGGCCCTTCAATCGTCTGGGAGGACTTGACAACCCCGACGCTGCCACAAATCAGAATTAATGTCAAGAAAATTTAGTCATTTTCAATAAATTCTAGACATTCTCGACCGGTGAAAGCCTCCACTGGTCTAATATTGGTCTTCTCAATTGCGATCGAAATGACTAGAGATTTTTCAGTATTATGAGGTACAGTGGCTAATATCAGTTATCAGTTTTTTAGCCATCAGCTTGTTTCTCCCCCTTCCCTAAAACTGGAGACTTTGTATCTCACCAGTATCAGAATTGCGACAATATTTGGAAAACTTTTGTAATTATAGTTTTCTATAAATCTAAATTTTCAATATTGCTTTGGGCCATAGACAAATGATCAAGATCCAGTGGATCACTGTCAACATAATCTTTTGCGGTCATATCTTCTAAGCTTACTACTAAACCATCAGACTGAAAACGTCCAGAGTTAGGTAATAAATTTAACCACTTGTCTAGCCATTTGTCCCATCCAATGCCATTATAGTTCTCTTGTTCTTCTTCACGAATAAAATAAAACATAAGTTCAGGATTTTCATCATTCCACGAAGGTCTTGCACTAACTCTAATTTCTCGCAAAGCTCGTAAGGCTTCCCCTTCATCACTTTGTTTAGTATGCTTATCTTGCATCCGTTTTTGAAGTTTACTGACAAATTGAACAAAATCATCTGGAAAAGCAAAACGGATTCTTTTTCTTGCTATCGCTTGTGCTAAGAGTCTTTTTTCTTGATCAGTTACACAACCCTGTTGACGATTCCATTGTAAGATTAATGCTTTTTCGACTGTCATTACCCTATCGAGATCAGCTACTAAGTTTAGTTTGGCAACTCCTTCAATGTAAACGTATTGAGGTCGTCTGCCTTTTTTTATCTCACTAATTTTTTCAGCTTCAATTTCTACCAGAGGAACAACTTCTAGAAAAGGACGTTCACAACAATAACGGACAATATCGCAAGTTTGTGTAACAACAACTAGACCTTTTACTTCCGATTTTACAAGACCATTTTCTTCAGCATCTTGCTTTGTAGAATCAGGTGTAAGAGGAAATTGAGGATTAAATCGATGAACAAACGACTGTTCTCCTAAAACAAAATCCCCTTGACACCATGTTTGTAACTCATTGTTAATGAGATCAATCTGTTTGCTTTCCACTGCGATTTTGGTCACTCCTCAATGTTTTAGCAGGTCTAGAACGTCCAATATCATGATGAATAGAATCTTGTAAAGCATCAATTAATATCTCCGGTAGTAAAGGCCTACGAAGCTCACTCTCCTCCTCAGACAAAGGTCTTAATTGCGGTCTTTTGGGTGGATTACCACGCCCAAGATTCTCTCTTACTTTATCATATTCTCCTGATATTAATTGGTCTAAAGGCAGTTCCCCATCAGCATTAGGATTCAATAATAACTTACGGTTAAGACTTGCACTTCCTCGATCAATATATCTAATCACTCCCAGTAATCTATTTAATTTCTCCTCATTGTCACTAGCTAGAGGCTGTCCACTTGCCCAAAAATGAATGCTTCGACGTGAAACATTAAATAGTTTGGCAACTTGCTCCCAGGTCAGTCCACTGGTTTTTCTGAGTTCATTAATCGCTTTTTGACTATCTTGAAAAAGATGAGGATTGTGCTTCGGAACAACTATTTCACTATTAGTTCTTTCTGAAATCGCTAGTAACTTTTGAGCGGCAAGATTATCATAGCCAATGGTACTGGATTCCGCAATACCAGGAATCATTCTAAATCGTTTTTGAGGATTGATTGAGCCAAAAGTATTTGAACGTTCAATCACTAAGTTACTCATTGTTCACCTCCAAAGCGTCTTAGAAATTCTTCGGTTACTGACCATCTAAAAAAAGTATAAATTCTTTCAGAAAATCGTTTTGCATCCTCTAAAATTTTTTCAACGTCAAATTCTTGATTCTCTGAAATAGACATATCTAAATCAAGAAACCAACTCGGTTGATCAATCGGTTCAAAGACATTTGGATCAAAAGTAGCGTTACTGGGAATCAATCCCCATCTTGCTACAAGTGTCCCTTGGGTATTAGGTAACTGAAACAGAGATTCATTATAACTTTGAAGAATATGTTCTTGAAATGTTGACGCGGTGATATTTATCAGTTCTGATCTGACTAAATTAGAAATATTCCCTACATCAATACCCTCAATACGATCAACATATCTAATACCGATTCGCTCAACAAGGTTGGGTTGAATATGTTCATTAACCGCAGTTAAAACTTCTCTCATTCGCTCTAAAAAGTCCTGACGACTGACATACTTTGATGTGTCTAAGGTGACAAAATTAGATGCTAATGAGACTCGCCAATGATTATTGACATCTGTAAATTGCCAGATAACCTCAGCTTGAGATCTGACGGCATCTTTTTCTTGATTATCAAAAGTTAATTGATAAGTTCGTTCCTGCCGTAACTTAGGATACTTTGTTCTAATAGCTTCCTGAAATGGAGTCACAAATTTCCTATCCTCAACGGCCAGAATTTGTGGGAACCGTACTTGTCCAAGCACAGACACTAGAGGTGCATTAGTTAAGTGAACCTCTGGAGGAGTTGGATCGATCAGTGGATTGTTAATACCGACCACTTTGGACATTTTAGGCTATTTATCTCCTATATTAAGCGTTTTTAGCTAATAAGTAGGGAGGCACAATTATTTGTAGGATGGGTTAGCGGTAGCGTAACCCATGCAGGCGTTGGGTTTCATGCTTCAACCCAACCTACGTTCATCTTATATTTAATTCCACCCACCCACTCAGAACACAATAACTATCGGAAGAACTGTTCTGTATCTCCATTGTACGGCAAGACTGTGAAATAACCAGTGAAGTTTAAGAATTGCTATATTTAATTTTCCGATCGATTCTCTCTCTACACCTTCCCCCTCTCTCCGCGAGATGGAGTGGTTGATACTGCCATTAACCCACCCCATTTCCACAGAAAAGGGCTAAATATAAAAATTCCCCCTAGTTTTAGGGGGATTCGGCCATCTATTTGAACATATTACTCACGGAATTGTCCTCATGAATGCGCCATATGGCCTCACCCAGAATCGGGGCAACCGGCAAGACTTTCAGTTGCGGGAAAAAATGTTCTTGCGGCACGGGAATCGTGTTAGTAACGATCACCTCCTCGACTATGCCACTGGATAAACGCTCGATCGCAGGACCGGAAAAAACCGGATGGGTGGCACAAGCATAAACCTGTCGCGCCCCCTTATCTTTCAGTAACTGCGCCCCTTGAGCGATCGTACCGGCCGTATCGATCATATCATCGACTAAAACCGCCGTTTTATCCTTAACATCGCCGATCAAGTTCATCACTTCCGCCACATTATGGGTTTGCCGGCGTTTGTCAATAATTGCCAGGGGTGCATCATCGAGTTTTTTGGCAAAAGCCCGCGCCCTAGCCACCCCACCCACATCGGGAGAAACCACGACGATATCGGGTAATTTTTTACTGAGAAGATAGTCCACCACCACTGGGGAACCATAGACGTGATCGAAGGGAATATCGAAATAACCTTGAATTTGGGCCGAATGCAAATCCATGGCCAACACGCGACTTGCCCCCGCTTCCGTGATCAGATTAGCCACCAGTTTAGCGGCGATCGATTCCCGTCCGGCGGTTTTGCGATCGGCGCGAGCATAACCATAATAGGGAATTACGGCGGTAATTTGTCGGGCAGAAGCACGACGACAGGCATCAATCATGATCAACAATTCCATCAAGTGATCGTTGACGGGATTGCAACAGGGTTGAATTAAATAGACATCACAGCCCCGGATCGATTCCTGAATCTGGATGTACAATTCACCATCGGCGAAACGTTTACGAATCATCGGTCCCACATCCATACCCAGATAACGGGCCACCTCTTGGGCGAGAGGTACATTAGCGGATCCCGAAAAGAGACGCAGACGATTGCTGTCCGACGCGGCGGGAAACATCGGATGTCGCATCAAAGTAGCAGAATAGCTCACAGCAGATTCTTTACCCTCAAACTCAAGGCACTTTTTTCTATCATCTCAGTTTTGTTGAAAATCTGAGTGGATTTCTTTGTTAGATCTCAATCATAACCAATTACAGATCATCTTCCAGTCGTTGCGGCCCCTTTTAGCGGCAATTGCCCTGGCCAAATTGCCGCCGGATTTTGTCAAAACCGATTAACGTTTGGCTAACTTTTTCACCGGTAATTTACGCAGACGGATCGATTTCGGGGTAATTTCTACCAACTCATCTGGTCCAATGTATTCGAGGGCGCGTTCGAGACTCATATCCACGGGGGATTGTAACTGAACCAATTCATCCCCGGTGGCGGAACGATGGTTAGTTAACTGTTTAGTTTTGCAGATATTGATCTCCACGTCTTGGGGCCGGTTACTTTCGCCGATAATCATGTTTTTGTACACTTTTGTCCCCGGAGTAATAAAGAATACCCCCCGGTCCTCGGCGTTTTTGAGGG
>NZ_JADEXI010000047.1:0-15170 GCF_015207185.1 Microcystis sp. LEGE 08355
TCAGATTTTTAGGGCTAATTGTGCATCTGCTGATCCAACAAATTAGCCTGTAATTCAGAGCCGGCAATCGTTTTGACGATTTAGATAAAATTTTCAATGTGACACTTTAGGGTGCGGAATGTGGGTTATAATTAATGAGGAATGTTGGGAATTTAAGGAACTGAGTAGATAAGTTTAGTTCGGGATTTGCTAGGCCATAGTGATTGGCGAAACAAGATATTCTGGAGCCTTGTGCAGGTCAAAGCCAGAATTGGCCATCGAATCTTAAACCTAACTCCTCAGAATTTGAGAAGTCTGTCAACATTCGATTACCTAGCGA
Organism: Microcystis sp. LEGE 08355; assembly: GCF_015207185.1. Classification (NCBI taxonomy): domain Bacteria; kingdom Bacillati; phylum Cyanobacteriota; class Cyanophyceae; order Chroococcales; family Microcystaceae; genus Microcystis; species Microcystis sp. LEGE 08355. The sequence continues at coordinate 320 of NZ_JADEXI010000047.1, forward strand.
TTTTTAACGAAGGAGCTATGAAGCAATGGCAACTATCAACCCCCTCGACCTTAACACAGCAGTGGGTCTCTATGTGATTTACTTTGGTCGCTCGGCCTCCTATTCAGACCTCAATAATGCGGTTGCCTCCGGCAAAGCGGGGGTGACTAATGTTGATTTAGCAACTCAGTTTGGACAATCCCAGGAAGCCAAAACAAAATACCCCTTCTTGCAAAGTCCTCTTCGAGGAAATGTAGATGAGTTTATCAATCAAATTTATCAAAATATGTTCGACCGAGCGGCTGATGCCGAGGGTTTAGTCTTCTGGCGTCAGAAACTCTTGGCTGCGGGGGGGTCGTCGAGGCAGGTGGCTTTGTTTGTTCTTGAGGTTGCCCAGGGAGCTCAACCCGGGTCTGTGGACTTCACCACGCTTCAAAAGAAGGCTGATGTTGCTCTAAGTCAGGCTGTTCCCAGCGGCGATCCGCTAACTGGGACTAACACCAACTCGACGAAAAATCGGGTAAATCCGGTGAACCAGGATTACGATCCGCTAACTCGGACTAACACCAACTCGACAACAACAAGTGGGTCACGAGGTTCTTGGTCTTCATTGCTGGGTTCTTCCTGGGTCAACGACACTATGGAATCAAGGAGAAATCAGGTAAACCAGAATTACAATTCTAGTGTCGATTACTATGCTGATGCGCTCAAGCGGGGAGTAGGGACATCCCGACCAGGGACAGATCTTAGTGGTTTGCCCAGGGGTCCGTTGGTAATGGATCCTATGATTGAGGCAGCACAGGGCCCATTGGGTTAGGGAAAAATAAAAGGTGTATTTATTGTTCCACTGGCAACTCCACTAGCCTGTTCTTTGAAAGGCGCTCCTAATAACCCCAGGTTTGCTAACGCTATCGGTGGTGTTTTTTGTCTTGGAATAGTCCATCCGTAGCATATAAGTATTTCTTATGTCGGTATATGTATATATGGTAAGCACTTGAGGAATAAGACACTACCTGTGAAAAATGAGCGAACCAAGGATTAATAGGTCAAGAAATGAACCGCTTTGGCTAGTCCCTGTAAAGTGGCTGTCGGGCAGTTTTCTGGTGTCCATTTCCGTATCTCTGGAACAGTTCTATCCATTAAATACTGCATTGTCGGGAAAAGAGGGGCCTTGAGAACCTCCTGAGCAAATTCAACAAGCTGTTCAGCACAGGTTTCGGGACTGTGGTGTTCTGCGAGACGGTTTCGACCAGCTATCCCAACAGACTTATAAGGGTCAGGATTATCAAGATAACCCTGGAGATGATAATGAATATCCTCCAGCTCATGGTCGAGGCGGATAGGAATTACCGTATCTGGAGATAAACCCTCATACCAGCCAACTGGGGTGACAAAGCTAGGCAAACTATGACTCCAAATGCGCAGTTGGCTCGCAGAGGCCTCACCCATTGTAGGGTAACGAAGGTTAAAAGCTAAATCAGCTTGATCTAGAGCTTGTTCTAGTTCTTCTTCTGGTACAAAGCCTCTGATTTGAACTAGCTCTGTGAGCTCTAGGTCTTGAATACGCTGTTGAATATAGTCGGCATCCCAGACTTGTCCGTAAATATCCAGACAGAATTCTGAGCGCCGAGGAAAACTAGCCAAGGCTTCCAAAATCACCTCTAACCTTCGGTTAGTTCCTAGGTAGCCAAAGACGATTAAACGATGTATTGTCTCGGAAATACGAGAGGTTGAAGAATGGGAATGACCTGTGGGGACAGCGTAGGGCAGAGGAATATAGCTAGTCGGTAAATAATTAATTCCCAGTAATTGCTGGTAGGCATAGCGGCTATGGCAAACGACTCCACGGGCATTGGCTAAGGCTAAAGGAGTTAGCGGAAATTTTTCTACGACAAATTTTTCAGAAATCTGGCCTTCCTCAAAAAGACGACCAATGACTTGAGCATCAGCCCCATAATAGTACAACATCTTATTTAAATAGTCTTCCCGCTGCTGATTACTACGATAAATACCAGTAAATAAACCTTGTAGCTTCAGATCATGTAAGATTACGAGTCCAGGGCAGCGTTGGCTAACCAGCCAAATGTCTTGATGAAACTCGTGGTTGTTGCCGATATTATAGACTATTAAATCCGTCTGACATAGTTTTGCCCAATCTAACTGCTCGGAATCATAAAAATTAACCTTAGCTATCTGACTGATTGTCGGGTCAAAATCCTTGTCAGTTGTCCACAGTTCCAGATCACAGCGAGAAAGTAAGGCTGGTAGCAGACGCATTGTATAGTGGGCAATATCTGTTTTGGCTGGGAGCAAGGGGGAAAACCAACTTAACTTGAGCATTTGGGTAATAAGCGTAATAAATAGCGTAAAAACCTATGAGTATTAAAAGTTTATTTTAGTAACTTTTCTAACACGTTTGACCAGGTAATATCGAGACTTTGATAATAATCTAGAGCAGCCTTTCCTAGAGTTTTCGCCCATGAGCGATTTTCCCATAATTCGTCTAGCGCTTTCGCTAAAGACGTTGGATTTGGCTCAGTAACCAAACCAGTTTGACGATCATGAATAAATTCTAAGGGGCCTCCGGAATCCCAACAAGTAATTACCGGTTTCGCCGCCAACATTCCCTCCAGAGTGACGTAGCCGTAATCTTCATCAAAGGGAGGATAAATAACTGCGAGGGACTTAGCATAATAATCCAGTTTTTGTTCCACAGAAATGCAACCAGCTAAAGTTACTCGATCCTCTAAACCAAAATCTTGAATCATTTGCTCAACAGCCTTACGAAAGTTTCCATGGGATTGACCCGCGAAGATTACCTTGACAGGATAAGTTGTTTGAGCTAAAGCTTCTAAAACGAGGGTCTGACGTTTAATCTCGTTGAAGCGGCTGGGAAAGAAAAAATACCCTTCTTCTGGCTCGCAATAGAAACAGTCAGATTTTTGGGGTGGGTGATATAAGGGAAGAGAATCTATACCATTAAACTGCTTGAGACGGTTAGCAACATTACGGGAATTACTGAAAATTGCCTGAGATTCAGCAAAGGCATGATTATCCGCTCGCTCAATACTTGACTTGATTTGCTGCCCGTTGGGGAGACGATATAAATCTCCAAATTGCGGATGATTCCACATTTCGTAGGCTTGACGATGTTGGTGCAAAATCCAGAGAACTTTACGGGGATGAGGAACTAGATAAGCAGGGAACTTCAACGCAATTACTCGGTCAATAACCCATCCTGCGAATTGGGATAGATCCAGAAGACGGCAAACCAACATACTGTCAAGGATTCGTTCCTGAGGATAGACCTGAAAAGGAATTGCCACAATTTCTGCCTCATGACCTGCTTTTTGCAGTTGTCTGAGGAGTTCTTCCGCATGAATTTCTGCCCCACCATGAATAAAAGGAGTCTGGGTCGTTACAATTAAAATACGCATTAGTGATTAGTACCTTAAAAATAGCTGTCACAGGTTTCGAGAAGTTTGAGTAAGCCTTTAGCTGTCGGGAAATCAAAGATGCGGTTTTTAGCCGCTTCCCGTTGGTTTTAGACCGATAATAGCATAATCCTGGGGGCCATAGAAATACTCGTTGAGACGTTTGACTAAATCAGAATCACCAGGGAAGGGGGGATCCGGTGCAGGATGGAGATTCAGCACCTTTACCTGAGTAAACCCCGCATATTCGACTAGAAACTGACTAGTTGCCGATGGGAGCGGATTTAAGTGCGTGGGATCAAAATAAAATTTCCAACTTCCGACAATTAGATTGCTAGGATTGGGCGATTCAAAAATTACCATCCCGCCTGGCCGCAACACCCGATGGATCTGATCAATAAACTGTACTAATACGGGAAAAGGCAAATGCTCAATAATATGAAAGCCCGAAACTCCCCCAACGCTCTCTGCTGGTAGGCTTTGAAGATAAGCGATCGCATCTCCCCGTTCAGCGAGAAGTTGACGTTGTTGACAATAGTCAATTACCAGGGCATTACTATCTATGCCCTTGGCTTGATAGCCATTGACCTTCAACAATTCTAACCATTCTCCCCGGCCACAGCCCATATCTAAAACCAGATCCTCTCCACGACGGATACCGTAAGATTCCAGATAGGGTAGATAAACCGAGAGACGTTGGGCAATGTCTGCCTCAGTTCCCCGAAACTGCTCCTCAAAGGCCACATAGAGTGCGTCTAGGGATTGCCCTTCTTCAAGGACAAAGGTCTGAAGTTCTTGAGGCGTGAAAGGTTCAGGCAAACGCTTTCTAGCCTCTTCCAGGAAGAGAGTTAAAAGGCGTTTTTGTTGCACTAAATCACTCCGCAAATAGTTCTCTTGACGGAGATAACGCTGGTCAATTTCAGTTACCCGTTGGGATACCGTCTCAATTTTGTCCTGAGTATCACTTCTAAAGTTCCAAATTTTCTGATCTAACTCCTGGCTATTCTGATACAGAGAGTCATGTATCTGTGAGATTTGGTTTTGGATAGCTTGCAATTGAGCAGTCTGCTGGTGGCTTTGAAGTTGGAGTTCTTGCAATTGAGCAGTCTGCTGGTGGCTTTGAAGTTGGAGTTCTTGTAATTGAGCAGTCTGCTGGTGGCTTTGAAGTTGGAGTTTTCGGTCAAGGCCGAGCAAGTCCTCACGGGTTTGCTCCCGCAACAATTCAACCTGACCCAAGAGTTGTTCATTAAGAGCCAGGGAGTTTCTGAAAGCTGCAAACAGATTACTATTAACTTCTCGCTGGTCTCGAAAGAGCAGGTTGAAAATCTTGAGGATTAATACCTGAAATGGTCGAAATAAAATATAGGGAAAACGTCCTGCATTGCCTGGCAATTGACTCCTTACCTGAGAACGAGATTCGGCTAATGCTATACAATCGAGAGTACGCTCTCGTTGTTCTTTTAAGGCTTCAGTTTCTGTTTGACATGAGGTGAGCAACCTCAAAGAAGATGGGGGAGTATCTCCTGGGGTTTCTCTAAAATCTTTTTGCTCCTGAACCAGCGGTGAAGGCTGTTGCGTCTGCACCAAAGACGATCGCCACATTTCTCGGCGAAGTTGGCTGATAATAAACTCAACCGAAAATTTGTTCTCTGTTGTTTCTCGCATTGCTCTAAAAATATAGTGCCTTTATTTCGATTGGACTAAATAATCCGACTAATCTATCTGTCTGGGAGCCTAAGACATCTTATCATAGGGGTAGAACCAAAAGATCAATATAATCCCCCGTTGCGCGATGGCTATGGTAATAATTCTCTCAGTCTATCAGAAAGCGAATGAAACTGACCGTCAACAAAATGTCCGATCCCTCGGTCAAGCTGTTCGTAATTTAAATTGCGTTAACTGAATCTCCCTTGCAATGATTAATTTTTATCAAGGTGAAGAATTGTAATTTTTTTCTGAGAAAAAAATCAATTATTGAAAATGTTCTCAATAGTAGCTTTTACCATGAAGGTTTTTCCTCAAAACATCTTGGGGAATGTAAAAATATATAAAGGTATATGAAGATACGCGAAATGTCTGTGGGTATCGAACGCATCGTGACCAGTCCGCCGCAGGGATAGTATTGCATCGTGGACTAGAACGAGTAAGTAGCCAGTCTGGCGAAACGAAAGTGCCTGCCAAGTCGGTCTGTCGGGTGTCTATGACCTAGATAAGTGGCGTGGGGCGGGAATGCCTAACTGCGAGGTTGGGAAGCCCGCGCTGTACCCTACGGGTACAGCGTCGGGAGAATGTCACCCGACAAAATTAAAGGCTTCTCCGTTGACAAACTGCTAAACTTCGATATACTGAGTACAGAATTGTAGGATAATCTGGTAAAATGGGTTGTCCATACTAATCTGTAATGTCTCAGCTAACATCAAACTGATGTTATTTGTTTTTTCGTTGAGGAGTTAACGAAACTGCTATGCCAACTGTCAATCCCCTAGATCTCAACACTTCGGTCGGCCTCTATGTCATCTACTTTGGCCGCGCCACCTCGTCTTCAGACCTCAACAATGCCGTTGCCGCTGGTCAGGCGGGGGTAACCAACGTTGATTTAGCGATCCAGTTTGGATCGTCCCAAGAAGCCAAAACAAAATACCCTTTCTTACAAAGCCCTCTCCTTGGCAATGTAGACGAGTTTATTAACCAAATTTATCAGAATATGTTTGCCCGGAACGCCGATGCTGACGGATTGGCTTTCTGGCGCACACAACTCCTAGCCGCCCAAGGTTCACCCCAGGCCGTTGCTTTATTTATTCTGGATGTTGCCCAAGGAGCCAAACCAGATTCTGATGACTTTAAGGCCCTTCAGAATAAAGCGGATGTAGCCCTAGATTTTTCTAAACAGGCCTTAAATAAAGGGGTCAACTTTGATTCTACCCTGGCTCAGTCCTCGGCCAACAACATTGCCACCGTCAATTCTACTCAGGCCACCAGAGATGCCGCCATTGCACAGAATACCGTGATTATTGCTGGCTCTGGCGGTGGCGGTGGTCAAACCTTCGTCTTCACAACCGCACTTGATAACCTAGCAGGTACGCCGGGTAACGATACCTTCAACGGAGACAACAGTGGCGGGCTTGCTCAGCAGACTGTTCAACTCGGCGATGTGGCCAACGGTGGTGAGGGAACGGACACCTTTAATTACTTTGGTCCTACTAATAATGTTCTACCGCAACTCTCCAACATCGAGAATGTTAACTTGATTCAGGGGGCTGGTGGTGCCTTTGATTTCTCAGCGGCAGCCGGTAAAGGTCTCAAGAGTGTAACCGTTGATACCCTCGTACTAGATCCTGTTCCTCCTACGCTCACGACCATTCAAGGAATTGGTGGGGTGGGGTTAACACTCAAAGGTAATTTTAACAACAACAATCTAACTGCTGATTTTGGCAATTCGGCAACGGAAGCCCAGATTGGGACCAACGCAGTGGATAAAGGTGGCACGCTTACTGTGCGAGGGAATAAACTCACTACCCTCAATTTTACCGCCACGGGGTCGAGTAAGTTCGCTGGGCTCGTTACTACTGCCCTCGATGCAGGAGCGGTCAACACAATCAAAGTCTCTGGTGATGGCAAATCTTTGAGTTTTTCCGATAGTGTGGCGGTGGCGAACTCCATCAAAACCATTGATGCGTCAGGCTTAACGGCGGGCGGACTGACCGTAGCATTTGGAACCGGGATTACCTCTTTCAAAGGTGGTAAAGGCGATGACATCGTTCGTTCCAATACCCTTACTACCACAACAGACTCTGCCGTTGATGCCGGAGAAGGCACAAAAGATCGACTGATTGTTAATAACACCGTCAATGTGAACACGACGGCCAGGGCGAATGTTTATGCTAACTTCGAGGTGTTACAGTCTGATGGTCAGCAAGTGGATCTGGACTTGTTTGCCAAATCTGCTTTTGTCGCTCTCCGCGCTGCTGGTGCCTCGGTTTTCAACAACGTAACAGCCACTCAAGCTGGGGACGTGACGATCTTTGGTAATGCCACACCAACCTTTAATTTAAAAACAGCGACCGGAACTTCAGATACGCTCAATATTACCGTGAGCGATGGTCTAGAAGCCGTTAACAATCTTACCATTACGAACCTCACTGCTCCTAATGTTGAGATTCTCAAATTTACCACGACTGATAATACGACCGTAAACACTCTCGTTAATGCCCCGGCTGCCAGTACGATTACGGCAACAGGTGCTGGGACATTTACTTTGACGACTAATAACCGACCATTGGGAACCGGTTTCAGCATTGATGCGTCTGCGGTTACGGCTAACGTCACTATTGATGCGTCAGCAGGGACTGGGAACGGTGCAATTATCAAGGGGGCAAGCTCATCACCTGCGGCTGTCAACACATTATTTGGCTCCGCTCAAAATGACATTATCGCTGCCGGTAGTGGCTCCGACTTGTTGGATGGTAATGCGGGACAAGATACGTTGACCGGTGGGGTGGGAGTTGATCAATTTATCTACGACGGCGGTTTTGCCAGCAATGTTGGCACTGCTAATGTTGACCGCATCACAGACTTTGTTGCTGGTGTGGGTGGAGATCAATTCAAATTTGCAACCGGCGCAAACAACTTCATCAATGGTCGTAACTTTGCCGCTGCTACGACCGTCAACATCAACGATCCTAAGACCATTGCTACAGCCGCTAATATTAATGATGTCTTTGCTGGTATTACTGCGATTGCCGCCTCTACTGATGCCACACTGCAAGCCGTTTTAGTGACCGTTTCTGCTGGTCTTGCCGCTGGAACTTACCTCTATGCGAACGATGGTACTGGTGCGGTGAGCAATGCTGATGACTTCTTAGTCAACGTTTCGGGTATTACTGGAACTCTGAGTGTAACTCCTACCACTGGAAACTTTATCTTTGGCTAAATTCAGTCATAAAGAACCTTAATTGAACGCTCTTAATCTCGAAATAAGGGCGTTTTTTTTTGGTTATTTAGAGCCGGAAGATAGTCAAGAATAAATTAGACTAAATCCGGTTCTTCGTTACTTGGTATGGTTCGATAGGGGGGCATAAATCGACTGAATCCTTATTTGGCAAAAGATTTAATTGATTAGTTCGCTCTAGAGCGAAAACAGTTGACAAAAATCGCAGCAACCCCTGTCTCTATAGGGGTTTCATTCCTTATAACCCCGTCCATTGCATAAGACAAACCGAAGACCCCTAAATCCGGTTATTAAAAACTGATTATTTATTCCCCTTTTTGCATGAGTGCATGAGTAGAAAACGGGTTTCTCCGAGAAACCCGTTTTCTGTGCGTTACTCAACGGATTTAGATCAACAAAGATATCGTTATGCGGCCAATTATTTTATCGAAAAAGTAGGCAAAGAAATTAGTTATTGGAATGATGACCAAATCTCGGATTTAGAGTTACAATCATTAGCAGAAACCATTCATTTTCTAACCAGCTAAAGTCTTTCCCCATCGGGAATTATCATCTTGCCTTGGCAGACTAGAACTGATGCACCACCCACAGAAACTTCCGTAATTTCCCAGTTATTTTTCTGAAACTTTAATTGTATGTTGCTGGGTCTGCCCATTTCCACTCCTTGGATTATCGTCCATTGATTCATCCCTTCCCTAGAAGATTCTAACCCGCCTAGATAGCCCGCTAAAGCGGCCACAGCCGAACCAGTGGCGGGATCTTCCATAACTCCTAAACCGGGGGCAAACATTCGGCCATAGAGACGAGATTGGGGTGATTCTGGGTCAAAACAGCAGACAAAAAGGGAGTTAGCGGGGGATTGCCCCAATAATGATGACCAAAGACCTAAATTAACTCTGATTTTCCCTAAAACATCTCGGTTTCTAACGGGGATGAATAAAAAAGGGAGACCGCAGGAAAAGGCGCGGGGGGGATAACCAGGTAAGAAATCGGCAACGCTTAGGGAAAGAATCGCCGCTAAATCATCGAGAGCATAAGTATCCGTCACTAATTCTGGCAATTGTGCCACTTTTAACTCACTATAGACCGGTTTTTCCCCCTCCATGAGAATTTTCACCGGTACTAAACCGACTCCTTCCTCCAGATAAATCGTGGTTTCTTGGTGGGGGGGAATAGCAGCGATTAGGGCTAAAATATAGGCTGTGCCGACGCTAGGATGACCAGCAAAGGGTAATTCGGTACTGGGGGTGAAAATCCGGACTTTTTTAGTGCCTTGGGACGTTTCTGGCGGAAAAACGAAGACTGTCTCCGAGAAGTTAAATTCGGCGGCGATTTTTTGCATCTGGGTGCGGGTTAATCCAGACGCTTCCGGAAAAACCGCCAGGGGATTACCGCCAAAAATGCGATCGCTAAAAACATCGGCGGTATAGTAGGAATAGGTAGGCACGCGGGGGATAGGGCAACAGTTATCGGAGAATTTTTTGATCTTACACCTATCTTCACCCCTGACCGCCCCCCGGTTGTCTGTCTAGGGATAGATAATCCTTGTCAGTTCTATTAGTCTTTATTAAGCAATAATTAAAATACAGAGTTTTTCATGAAGATAAGGTATGTCTTGAATCGTCTCGGAGTCTCCTATGGGAGAAACCACAAAGACACAAAGGACACAAAGATTGATCGCTCCTATATAAGTTAAACTCATAACACAAAGAATAAGAGAGCCTAACTGCCATAGGCTCTACTACTTATCCGCTTCTAATCTGGCTAATAAACTGACTAACTTATCTCTGACGGAATTGTGAGTGTATTCGTCTTCAGGGTGGGGTTTTTGATGGGGTTTTTGAAAATAGGGACGTTCTCCGTATAATTGTCCCCATTTCACATCGACTCGGTGTACTAATTCATAGAGTAATTCTTGATTGTCTAAAATTTCTTCTAGGATTAACTGTAAAGCTTGAACGGGATTATCTAAATTTTGACTGACTTTGGTTAATTCTTCATCAACGATAAGCTGTAAAATTATCTGCAAAGCTCCCGAAGAATCCCCTAAATTAGCGGCAATAAACTGTTTAATTTCAGTCCTTACCTGCACTAATTTGGGGACAGGAGATTCCCCTTTGAGGAAATCCGCCCCCTCTTGAGCGATAAAATCTGCTAGGGTAAACTCGCGCCTTTCGATGATATCTTGGGAAAAATCCGGTTCTTCAGGGGTCATAAACTTAAAAATATTAGCGATAATAGACTCTAAGACTTATTGTGACATTTTTAGGAATATCTATGGGCATCGATCGCAGAGAGTTTCAGCAGCGTCGTCAGCAGGTAATGGAAAAAATCGGCCATGGAACCGCAATTTTTCGCAGTGCGCCCATGGCGGTCATGCACAATGACGTAGAATACACCTATCGTCAGGATAGTGACTTTTTTTACCTGACAGGATTTAATGAACCCGATGCGGTGGCGATTTTAGCACCCCATCACCCCGAACATCAGTTTATCCTGTTCGTGCAGCCAAAAGACCCAGAAAAAGAAACTTGGACCGGCTATCTCCACGGTGTGGAAGGAGCAAAGGAGATTTTTGGTGCTGATGAGGCCTATTCTATCCAAGAATTGGAGGGAAAATTACCCCAATATCTCGAAAAAGCCGAACGAATTTATTATCATCTCGGACGGGACAAAACTTTTAATACAAACGTTCTTAATCACTGGCAAAAATTAATCGCCACTTTTCCCCGTCGCGGCACCGGACCGACTGCTTTAGAGGATACTAATTTTATTCTCCATCCTTTGCGCTTACTGAAAACCGAGGCCGAATTGGACAATATTCGCCAAGCAACCGCTATTTCGGCCCAGGCACATAATCGCGCCAGAGAATTCACCAAAGTTGGTCACTACGAGTATCAAATTCAAGCGGAAATTGAGCATACTTTTCGCCTAGAAGGGGGTATGGGTCCTGCTTATCCTTCTATTGTTGCTAGTGGTGCTAATGCCTGTATTCTGCACTATATCAACAATAATCGCCAAGTACAAGAAAATGAGCTTTTATTAATTGATGCCGGTTGTGCCTACAATTACTATAACGGTGATATTACCCGCACTTTTCCCGTTAATGGTAAATTTACCCCCGAACAAAAAATTATCTATGAAATTGTTCTAGAAGCTCAATTAAAGGCGATTGAAGTGGTAAAAACTGGTAATCCTTATAATCTTTTTCATGACACAGCTGTGAGAACAATTGTGGAAGGATTAGTAGATTTAGGGCTATTGGTTGGCCCCATTGATGAGATAATTAAAGAGGAAAAATATAAGCCTTTTTATATGCACAGAACTGGTCATTGGTTAGGATTAGATGTCCATGATGCGGGAGGTTATAAAGTTAACGAAGAAACTTGGCAAACTTTGCAGCCTGGTCATGTTTTAACCGTGGAACCGGGGATTTATATCTCCCCCGATATTAAACCTGCTGAAGGACAGCCGGAAGTGCCAGAAAAATGGCGGGGTATCGGTATCCGTATCGAAGATGATGTGTTAGTTACTGCCACAGGAAATGAGGTTTTAACTTCAACAGTTCCCAAAAAAGTTGAGGATATCGAATCTAAGTAAAAAGCTCGGTGTTAAAAATTGTCAGTTTCCCCCTAACCCTAGGGTTGATTCATAGTAGGGTTGATTCATAGTAGGGTTGATTCATAGTAGGGTTGATTCATAGTAGGGTTGATTCATAGTAGGGTTGATTCATAGTAGGGTTGATTCATGAATCAACCCTACCCCCCTTAAGGAGATTCAATTAAGTTTTTTCTAGAGATTATTATGGTTGCTACCAAAGAAAAATTATATACCTTTGCGGAATATTTAAATTATCAGGACTGCACGGATAATAAGTACGAATTATTTAACGGAGAATTAATTTCCATGCCTCCCGCTAGTGGCTTTCATGCTTTGATACTTAGATATATATTTAAGGTGTTAGAAAGGGAAATAGAGAGGCTACAATTAGACTGGCAAGTTATGCCTTCTACGGTGGGAATTCGCACCGATAAAGCTAAATCGAGAATTCCAGACTTAATGATTTTAACTGCTGAACAATGTCAAGAGATTAGAAATATGACCACAGCAGTGATTGAATTTCCTCCCCTGTTAGTTGTAGAAATTGTTAGCCCGGGTAATGCCGATGATGACTACCGTTATAAGCGTTCAGAATACGCAGTGAGAGGCATTCCTGAATACTGGATTATCGATCCTATGGCTCTAAAAATATCGGTTTTAACCCTGATTTCGGGATTTTATGAACTGGCAGAATTTAATCAGGAAGATAGGATAATATCGGTCACTTTTCCCGATTTACAATTAACTCCTCAAATGGTCTTTGCACAGTAGCATTATTAACGATTATGACTATCCCCTTAGAAATCCAACAACGTTGCCAACAACTAAAAACAGAACTACAAAGAGCCAGTTATGCTTATTATGTTCTTGATGATCCTTTTATACCCGATAGCGTTTATGATCAACTTTATCGGGAATTAGAAGACATAGAAAAGCGTTATCCCCAATTAATCACCCCCGATAGTCCCACCCAAAGAGTCGGAGATAAAATCTCTAGTCAATTCGTTTCTGTCCGTCATAATATTCCCCTGTATAGTCTCGAAAATGCCTTTAACCTCGAAGAATTAAATAAATGGGGCAACCGTTGGCAAAGATATGTAAATGAAACCCAAGACACGGAATATGTGTGTGAATTAAAAATCGATGGTTCCGCGTTAGCTTTAACCTACGAAAACGGCTTTTTAGTCCGAGGTGTTACTAGAGGAGATGGAGTCACTGGCGAAGATATTACCCCCAATGTGCGGACAATTCGCTCTATTCCTTTACGCTTAAATATAGACAATCCCCCGGCAATTGTGGAAGTGCGCGGCGAAGCTTTTTTACCCCTCGATACCTTTGATAAAATCAATCAAGAAAGAGAAGAAAAAAGGGAATCTCTCTTTGCTAATCCCCGCAATGCGGCAGCAGGAACCCTACGACAATTAGATCCGAAAATAGTTGATAAAAGACGCTTACAATTTTTTGCCTATACCCTGCATTTAGACGATAACAATATCACTACTCAATGGCAATCCTTAGATAGATTAGAAACCCTGGGATTTCTGGTTAATCCCCACCGTCAACTCTGTCCATCCCTGCAAGAAGTGGCGCAATACTATCAAGATTGGCAAGAAAAACGTCATCAATTAGCCTATATGACCGATGGTGTCGTAGTCAAAATCAACGATTTACAGCGACAAAATCGGTTAGGATTCACTCAAAAATTCCCCCGGTGGGCAATCGCTTTAAAATATCCCGCCGAAGAAGTCCCCACGGTAGTTAAAGATATTATCGTCAACGTGGGACGTACCGGCGCGGTTACACCCATGGCGGTGATGGAACCGGTACAGGTAGCAGGAACCACCGTACAAAGGGCTACTTTACATAATAGCGATCGAGTGACCGAATTAGATATCCGCGTCGGTGACACGGTAATTATCCGCAAAGCGGGAGAAATTATCCCAGAAGTGGTGAGAATCCTGCCAGAATTGCGTCCTCCCCACACCTTACCCTTCCAGATGCCCACTAATTGCCCTGAATGTCAATCTCCCCTAGTCCGTCCGGTGGGGGAAGCGGTGACGCGCTGTGTTAATAGTTCCTGTCCGGCGATTTTGCGGGGAAGTATAGTACATTGGGCCAGTCGCGATGCTCTCGATATTCGGGGATTAGGGGAAAAAGTGGTGATTTTGCTGATTGAACAGGGATTAGTTACCACCATTTCTGACCTCTACAGCCTCGAAAAAACGGAAATTGCCAAATTAGACCGAATGGGCGATAAATCAGCCTTAAATTTGATTACAGCTATGGCTCAGAGCAAAAATCAAAGCTGGTCGAGGGTACTTTATGGGCTAGGGATTCGCTATGTGGGCAGCGTTAACGCCAAAATTCTCGCGGAAAGTTTTCGGACTGTGGAGGAGTTAGCTAACGCCAGCGTGACTGATTTAGCTTCTGTCTATGGTATCGGTGAAGAAATCGCTCAATCGGTCTATGATTGGTTTAAAATCGCCGCTAATCGGGATTTAGTCGCTAAATTACAAGCGGCTCGTTTACAATTTGCCGCAGCAGCAAAAACCACCACCACGAAAGCGACTTTAGCAGGGAAAACCTTTGTGATTACTGGCACTTTACCAACTCTCAAACGGGAGGAAGCGAAAGAATTAATCGAAAAAGCCGGGGGGAAAGTGACGGGTTCTGTGAGCAAAAAAACCGATTATTTAGTGCTAGGAGAAGCGGCGGGTTCTAAGCTAGAAAAAGCCCTAGAATTGGGCATTACTCAGCTAACCGAAGCACAATTACTCGAATTAATCAAGGCTTAAAAGCTTAAGATTGGAGCAAATCTGCCGAAGCATTAAGTAGAGTCTGCGGCAAAAAGTTTTTCGGTGGGGGTAGGGTGTGGCCCCCTGCCCCCCCC
>NZ_JADEXI010000048.1:0-15033 GCF_015207185.1 Microcystis sp. LEGE 08355
GTAAGTATCAGCAAAAATGTCAAAAAAAGCCCAAATACTTGATTAGAATCAATTATCAAAAGTTTAGCTATAAAATTATGTAGAATGCTTTCGACGACGTACTGGGAAATTACCTGACAAAAAAAAGTTGATAGAACCAAAACGGTCTATCAACTCTTAAAATTATCTATTCAAGAACTAAAAATTAACGTTCCTGAAAGACGATTTTTTTGTCCAGGGAAGGACGGTTATTCGACTTAGAGGGGTACTTACTACCACCACTGCGGGGAGTTTTATTAATCACCGGTTTACTGCTCGTCGGTGCGGGAACTTCCCAATCAGTTTTCATCCACTGGGGACAATTTTGATCGTAGATCATTTGCAGGGCAGCCGCCGCGATCGCTTGGGGATCGTATTCTTCACTTAAATCCCGCACTAAAGGCAAGAAAGAAGCCATCCGTTCCCCCGATAAAGCCTCTTTTAGCTGATTTTGCAGCTTGGCCAGGCGTTTTGCTTCTACTTCGGTGCGGCTAGGAATGGGACTAGATTCCAGACGTTGACGCAGACGCTGTTCAATCTGACGTAATAAACGCCGATCGATCGGTTCTACTAAAGATATAGCAGTTCCCGTTTTACCGGCGCGGCCCGTGCGGCCAATGCGGTGAATATAGGTTTCGGCATTATCCGGCAGATCATAGTTAATAACGTGGCTGAGATTTTCCACATCTAGACCGCGGGCTGCGATATCCGTGGCTACCACTAATTTAATTTTGCCCTCGCGGAAACGTTGCACCAGTCGTTCCCGTTGCACTTGGCTTAAGTTACCGTGGTATTCATCCACCGTTTGCCCCGCTTCTTGCAGTTTGCTGGTTAATTCGGCCGCGGTTTGCTTGGTGCGGACGAAAATAATCGCCGATTCTAGGGGTTCGATCTCTAACAGAGGTTGTAGGACTTTTAATTTCGTCCAACCGCGAGGGATCATATAAATTTTCTGTTCGATTTTAGCAGGAGCGGCCTGGGGTTGAGAAACCGTCACAGAAATGGGAGATTTCAAGAAATTAGCGATTAAATCGCGGATTTCCCGGGGCATAGTGGCCGAGAAACAGGCGGTTTGACGGGTGGAGGGGGATGCTTGCAGAATTTTCTTAACATCATCGATAAAACCCATACTGAGCATTTCGTCCGCTTCATCGAGGACTACCCAGTTTAGGGATTCTAGATGGAGTTTTTTGCGATCGAGCAGATCGAT
Organism: Microcystis sp. LEGE 08355; assembly: GCF_015207185.1. Taxonomy (NCBI): domain Bacteria; kingdom Bacillati; phylum Cyanobacteriota; class Cyanophyceae; order Chroococcales; family Microcystaceae; genus Microcystis; species Microcystis sp. LEGE 08355. The sequence goes on from NZ_JADEXI010000048.1 coordinate 1,229, forward strand.
TACCCGGCCGGGAGTCCCGACCACAATCTGGACACCTTTTTCCAGACTGCGGATCTGACGTTCCATGGATTGACCACCACAGACTGTCAGGATAAAGAGACGACGATCATCAGAGAAATCTTTGATGGCGCTGGCCACCTGTTGGGCTAATTCCCGGGTGGGGGTGAGGATTAAAGCTTGAACGTTAGGATTTTTGGTGTCCATGCGTTCCAGTAAAGGCAGGGAATAGGCGGCAGTTTTGCCGGTTCCCGTTTGTGACATTCCTACCATGTCATGCCCTTCTAGAAGGAGAGGGATGGCTTTGGTTTGAATTTCCGTGGGGGTGGTGAATCCAAGCGTTTCTAGGTGTTGAAGACGGCTATCGGATAAACCTAAATTGTTGAAACCAGTGGTCATAGGGATTGTTTTGTGGGAATTAAATAAGAAAAATCGAAAAATTAGACTATTTCGCCGTAGAGATCGTAGGTATCGGCCGCAGTGATTCGGACCTGTACGATCGCACCTAGAATCGCCTCCCCTGTCACATAAACCAAGCCATCCACTTCCGGGGAAAAACGAGCGGAGCGCCCGATTAATTCTCCTGTTTCTGGGTTTTCCTGTTCGATGAGAACATCGACAGTTTGACCGATATAAGCTTGATTTTTGCGTTCCGAGATCGGTTGCTGAGTTAACATCAACCTTTCGCGGCGTTCGTCCATAATTGCCTGTGGCACTGGATCGGGCAGGTCAAAAGCGGCTGTACCTTCTTCGGCGGAGAAGGTAAACACCCCGACGTGATCGAACTCATGACGCTTGACAAATTCCAGCAGATGGCTGAAATGTTCCTCGGTTTCTCCGGGGAAACCGACGATAAAAGTCGTTCGTAAAACCGCGTTCGGGATAGCTTGCTTGATCCGCTCGATAATGCCATCGTTGACTCGTCCTTGCCAGGGACGGTTCATCGCCCGCAGGATGTCGGGATGGGAATGTTGTAGCGGCAAGTCTAGATAGGGTAAAACATTCGGGGTCTCTCGGATCGCCTCGATAACCTTTGGCGTTAACCCGGTCGGGTAAGCGTAGTGAACGCGAATCCAAGGTATATCGACTTCTCCCAGCGCTCGCAAGAGTTCCGCTAATTTGGGTTCGCCATATAAGTCTAACCCATAATTGGTTGTTATTTGCGAAATGAGAATTAATTCTTTGACCCCTTGGCTGGCTAATTGTCGCGCTTCGGCCACAATCGACTCGATCGATCTCGATCGCTGATCACCGCGCAGCTGGGGAATAATGCAGAAAGCACAGCGATAGTCGCAGCCTTCGGCCACCCGCAGATAGGCGACTCCTTCGGTAGTGGTGCGATAACGGGGCAGATTTTCATCAGCGATAAAAGTGGGATCGGTGCTGACTTCTTTGACTCGTTCTCCCGTCTCTACCCGTTCGACAATCTCGACAATTTTCTGATAATCCCCCGTGCCAACAATGGCCACGGCTTCCGGCAATTCCGTCAGGAGTTCATCTTGGAAATGTTGGGCCATACAGCCGGAGATAATAATTTTTTTATTAGCTTCCGCCAGTTCCACGAGGGTGCGAACGGATTCTTCTCTAGCTGCTTGAATGAAACTACAGGTATTAACGATAACGTAATCGGCCAACTCCTCGTCATTATCTACGGGATAGCCGGCCTTGGCCAGCAGTCCTAACATATGCTCGGAGTCGATCCGGTTTTTCTCACAGCCTAGGTGTGAGATGGCGATGGTTGGCTTATTGCCCATGCGATCGAGTATCAACCAAATCCTAAACTTCTCTAATGTTAAGACATTTTAACGGATTCCGGACTTGATAAAATCATTAGCAGTTAAAATAATTTCCCCCCCGTGGAACCGTGGGTAGGCCTTCACCCTGTTAAAATGGGTGAGCGGCGCCTGGTTGGGGACGCTAAGAGTAGTAGACGCTGTGAATTTAATTGCAACTTTCAAGACAAAAAACCCGATTATTGGCGTGGTTCATCTCGCCCCCCTGCCCACTTCCCCCCGTTGGGGTGGCAGTCTCAAGACGGTGATCGAGCGGGCTGAACAGGAGGCGACGGCTTTGGCTGCCGGTGGTGTTGATGGTTTGATTATCGAGAATTTTTTTGATGCCCCCTTTACTAAGCAACAGGTGGATCCCGCCGTGGTTAGTGCCATGACTTTAATTGTTGATCGCATTAAAAATCTGGTGGTCCTACCGATTGGTCTTAATGTTCTCCGCAATGATGCCCATAGTGCCTTGGCGATCGCTACCTGTGTCAATGCCCAATTTATTCGGGTTAATGTGCTAACGGGGGTTATGGCCACCGATCAGGGCATTATTGAGGGTCAAGCCCACGAACTCTTGCGTTATCGGCGCGAATTGGGGTCTGAGGTCAAAATTTTAGCGGATGTTTTGGTTAAACACGCCCGCCCCTTGGGAACCCCTAATCTGACCACGGCAGTGCAAGATACGATCGAACGGGGACTGGCAGACGGGGTGATCCTCTCCGGTTGGTCCACCGGTAGCCCCCCTAGTTTTGAGGATTTGGAACTGGCAGTGGCGGCGGCCAAGGGAACACCGGTTTTTATCGGCAGCGGGGCTGATTTGGACAATATTGGGCGGTTGCTGCCGGCTGCCGATGGGGTGATCGTGGCTAGTTCCCTCAAGCGTCATGGCAAAATTACTGAACCAGTGGATCCGATCCGGGTGTCGCAATTTGTGGAAACGGCCCGGCAGATCAACGATCAAAAGGCAAAAATTGATAATTCGCTGCCTTCTTTGCCTCTGTCCACATAACCCCTTGCTAGAATGGCGGATAGTTTCAGGGGATAGCGATCCTAAGTTTTTAGGAATTGAAAACGTCCTAATTAACACAATATGGTTAGGGAATTTTTCCTTTCAACAAAGTACATTGAGATTTCTCTCCTGACTCCTGAATTCTGCTGTAATTTAATCTAAATAATATTATGCGTCGTCGTTCTGTACCTTGGATTCATCGCTACTCCCGGCCCCTAATTGGGGGCGTTTCGATCGTGGGGGCGATTCTGACCGGCTATTTAACCATTACCAAACTGACGGGAGGGGCCGCTGCCTGTACCGCCGGGGCTAGTGATGGGGCTGGTTGTAGTGGTGTTCTTAATAGTCCCTACGCTACGGTTTTCGGGCTGCCCTTGAGTTTGTTCGGTTTTTTGGCCTATATTGCCATGGCGGTCTTTGCCCTCAGTCCTCTATTTATTAATGGGGAAACTCAGAAAAATCTCCGCAAAAGTTTAGAAAATAATACTTGGTTATTGCTGTTAGCGGGGGCGACGGCGATGGCGGTATTTAGTGGTTATTTAATGTATATTCTCGCCACGGAATTAAAGGAATTGTGTCCCTACTGCATCACTTCGGCTTTGTTCGCTTTAACCCTATTAATTCTCACAATTATCGGTCGCGAATGGGAAGGTTTAGGACAAATTATACTGCCGATGGTTGTAGTGGCAATGATTACTTTTGTGGGAACTTTAGCGGTTTACGCAGGAGTAAATTCCCCCACGGTGGCAGCAGGAAAAGAAGAAATTACCCGGCCAATGACAGCGGCTAAACCTCCCTACGGTTGGGAAGTAACCACGGTTTCGGGAAAAGCAGAAATCGCCCTGGCTAAACATTTAAAAGCAATTGGTGCGAAAGAATACGGGGCTTTTTGGTGTCCCCACTGTTACGATCAAAAACAGTTATTTGGTAAGGAAGCGGGAGAAATCCTCAAAAAAGAAGGGGTTTATATCGAATGCGATCCTCAAGGGGTTAATGGTAATCCTCAAGCTTGTCGCGATGCCGGAATTAAAGGTTTCCCCACTTGGATTATTAAGGGTCAAGAATATTCGGGAACCCAGAGATTAGAGAAATTGGCTGAGGTTTCTGGTTATACTGGCCCGATGAATTTTAAATATACAGTTCCGGGACGTAAGTAGGAAAATATTGAGGGGTTGAACCCTGTTCAGCCCCAACATTTTATGGTGTTTGTTCTCTAGATAAAGTAGAACCTGAATTTTGATTTTAGCAATAGAGGGAGATTGAAAGTTGCCAGATTTTGATCAACCTATACCCCAAGAAAAACTTGACATTATTGAGAAAACTAGAGCCAATTTATTTGTTTGGCGAGGTCAGTTTTCACCCCAACTGATAGAGACTATTTTAAGTTTCTATTGCCCATCTAATTCGGTCATTCTCGATCCTTTTGTGGGTAGCGGAACTGTCTTACTAGAGGCAAGTTATTTATCCCTAGAAGCTTATGGATTTGAGATTAATCCCGCTGCTTATATCATGAGTCGTACCTATGAATTTATCAATGATTCTCAAAAAAAAGAAGTTCTTAAAAACCTGAGAAATATCGTCGATCAAGAATTTCCTTTGAGAATTTTTGAAGTCAGTGACCAAGTAGAAAATTTAGTAGATAAATTGCAAAATACTAGGAATATGCTACCAGATCGGTCAAAGGTTTTATTTGATGCTTTGGTAATCCTTCTTGATGTGTGTAACAATAAAATTACTCAGGAATTTATTCAGAAAAAATTTTTACATCTTAGCAATATAATTACTAAGCTACCTTACTCTCAAAAGCCGATCAGGGTTGAATTATCTGATGCTCGTTCTCTCCCACTAAAAAATAATCAGATAGATTTTGTTGTGACTTCTCCACCCTATATAAATGTTTTTAATTACCATCAAAATTATCGTCAATCTGCTGAAATCTTAGGATGGGATTTACTCAAGATAGCCAAGTCAGAAATTGGGTCTAATAGAGCAAATAGGAGTAATCGTTTCTACACTGTAGTACAATACTGTTTAGATATGGGTGACATTTTAAAGGAACTGGCGAGAGTCAGCAAGCAGCAAGCAAGAATTGTTTTAATTGTAGGACAAGAATCTAACGTTCTTGGCGTACCTTTTTATAATGCTGATATTATTGAAAAAATAGGGGTCAAAGCCAAACTATTTCAGAAAGTATTAAGACAAAAAAGAAAATTTAAGAATAAATTTGGTAAAGTTATTATAGAGGATATAATTAATTTTATCAACCTAAATAATCAAGTTAGCCAAGAGGTAATAGAACAAATTTCTAGAGAGGTAGCATTCGAGGTATTGGAAAGCAGTAGGCTTTTTGTATCTTCAGAAAACCAGCTATGTTTAGAATCAGCAATTGCCAAAGTCAATAATATTCAAAAAACACCAATTTTAGATAACAGATTATATATTGACCCTGTTAATATTTAATCTTACCGAATTGAAAAGATTTGATGCTTTTTCACAATTTATTGACTATTGCTATAGTTGTAATTAAACAGTAAACAATCCCAAACCAGCAACTAACTCTAATGAGCTATTTATACTCTTATCGCCATAACTTGACCCAATTATTAGAACAAATTAATTTACAGAAACCTTCGATCAAAATTCCTACCTTTGTTACTCATGACTTGGTAGATACTTATCAAATTTGTCGTCTAATTGATGATTTCATTTTTGAATATTTTCAAGAAAATAGAACAACAGACACAGACATTGCAGACAATAGGGATCAAAAAATCGATGATGCTTTGGATGAGTTCCAGTCTAAAGTAGTTGAAAAAATCCTGAAAGAAAAACAGGATTTTAAAAATATATCCCTCAAAAAGAAGAAAGGATTTAAAAATATTTTTGAGTTTGCTCAATGTGAAAACTTGTACTTATCGAATAAATATGTCAATCTTATCTCGGAAAGTCTAGGTCATACTTTAGAAGAAATTGCTTCTATTAGTTCACAGGTTTTTGTACCAGAAAAAATTCTAAATTTTAAAATCAAAGGTGTGGATTTAGTAGTTTTTAATCAAGGAATAATCAAATACACTCAATTAAAAACTAAAAAAGATACTCTTACTGGTAGCCAGAGTGATCGGAGTATCAATGAATTAAAAATACATCCTAACTCAGTTTTTGCCGCTGCTTTAGATATGGGCAATTCTTGGACAATTAGCAAAACCAAAGCTAAAGAGAATAATATTGAGCTATTAGCAGGGCAAGCTTTTTGGTCAATGTTGGACTTAGATTATGAAACTATCCTGAATAAGTTAAAGATGACAGTCAGGAAAATCGAAAAAGAACTTTATCAAGTTTAGCTACTTTGATGTATAATAAAGAGGTAGATAAGTTGCTAATTATTGGTTATGACTCAGGTAAATCTACAAAAAGCCGCTAATATTCTCGGTGTGACCACCGCAGAAATACTAACATGGCAAAAGAAAAAATTAATCAAAGGTCAGAAAATCAATCAAGTTGATTGGTTATTTGATCTCGAGCAATTAACCAATCTTAAAAATAACCAATCCCCCAGAGAATTGAGAATTTTACAAACTGTTGAGCCAACTAATTACACGGTTATCGAATTATTTGCTGGCTGTGGTGGTATGGCTTTAGGTTTAGAAAATGCGGGACTAAAAACCCAATTACTGGTGGAAATTAACCAAGATTGTGTTAATACTTTAAGACTCAATCGACCGCAATGGAATGTTATAAATCAAGACATAAAAAAGATTAAATTTTCTGATTTTAGAGACAAAATAGATATTGTAGCTGGAGGTTTTCCCTGCCAACCTTTTAGTTATGCTGGGTTAGGAAAAGGATTAGAAGATTTGAGAGGAAGCCTATTTTTTGAATTTGCTCGTTGTTTACAGGAAGTGCAACCTAAAATCGCTATGGCCGAAAATGTTCGAGGATTATTAAGCAATAAAAAAGGAGAAACCTTGCAATTAATGCTGGAAGCTTTACAGGAAATCGGTTATTATGCTGCTTATCAAGTTTTATCGGCTCAATTTCTCGATGTTCCCCAAAAAAGAGAAAGATTAATTATTATCGCCACCCGTCAAGACCTAAATATTAAACCCATTTTTCCCCAATATAAAAACTATACTATTTCTCTGAAAAAAGCCTTAGAGAATTGTCCAACTTCTCCAGGAGTAGAATATAAAGAAAGAAAAAAAGAGATTATGTCCTTAGTTCCCCCAGGAGGAAATTGGCGGGATTTGCCGATGGATATTCAAAAAGAATATATGAAAAATAGTCTCAAAAATCACGGCGGACGGACAGGATATGCTAAAAGATTATCTTGGGATGAACCAGCTTTAACTATTACCTGTAGTCCTGCACAAACCCAAACAGAAAGATGCCATCCCCAAGAAACTCGTCCTTTGACTGTGAGAGAATATGCACGAGTGCAGTCCTTTCCCGATGATTGGCAATTTACGGGTAATTTAACCTCTCAATATCGACAGATTGGTAACGCGGTTCCCGTGAATATGGCCTATCATCTTGGTGGCTGTTTAATTAATATGTTGCAAGGGGATTATCTGGGGGAAACACAGCCAAAAACTGAACAGTTAAGCATTCCGGGGTTAGAAGTGAATTAATTTTGACTAAAAGTAAATAGGGTTTGCGGCAAAAAGTTATTGAAAAGTACAGGTCTCTTAATCAATGATTTCACTTAGCTACAAGCATAAGCTTTAATTGTTGATTAATTCCTAAGTTATAACTTATAGTAATCATTGACCGAGAAAAAGTGCTGTTTTTCCATTTCAGACATAAAAAAGCCCAAAAAACCTGCCTCAACAGGTTAGAAAGATTCATGACTAAAAAAGTAATAGACATCTCCAAAAATTTATAAGTCAGTCACAGCAAGGAAGAGAGGCAGATTAGACCAAGAGTCAAAATTAGCTCTCAAAACCGATTAATCAGGGTTTAAAGAGACAAAATCCAATTTTGACGGAAAACTATGGCTAATTATAACGTCAATTACTTCCCCTGATTGCTCTCCTTCTATTACTTCTAAAATTAGCGCATCTCAACCTTACTAAGCCACAAACGGTAAGTAAAACCGATTTATATCGACTTTTCTTTAATCTAAATCTTTATTGAACTACTTTAAATACTTTGACAACTCGAATTATAGCGGTTCTCGCATCTATGCGGCACACTTAAACCTTTGCTGATTAAGCTGTTCAGGATCGGGAATGTACCTCGTGTGAATCAGAAACGCTATAAATGCTCAACAAAAATTCGCCGAGATGATAAAACTTTATTTTCTTTAATTTGATTCTCGGTTAATTCTCCATTATTAGGTTTTTTATCAGGAGTTCTGATTTGATTTTCTCCTAAGTAAGCTTTATCTCCAATAAAAGTTTGTTGAGAATCGAATTTGCTGAAAGTTTGCCGACAGATTTTTAGGTCGCTCGTCGGACCAGGTTGACCAATAACTACATCAACAATATCTTCAGCTTTTGGCAAGACAATAAATTGACTTTTTAAAGTATGTCTTCTTTGCTTTCCCGAATAATATATTTTTTGTTCTTGATAATCGGTCGGCCTCTCCACGGGCTGTTCTGCGCTATCGACAATCAACTCATAATCCCTTAATTGTTCAATTATTATTTCCTCTTCTTGGCACTTCTTTATTTGTTCTAACAAACTTGGCGGTAACTCTCCTTCAAAAAGTTTTTGCCAATAGGTAAAGATATTATGAGCCGTTGATTCACTCACTTGAAACATTAGTCCTAAGATTTGAAAGCTTAGATGATGTCTTAAATAAACCAACATTAGAACAATTTGTTCCTCTTCTGATAATTTAGGAGGTGTTCCGCTTCCTGGTTGATTAATCCTAATTTTGGTTTTTTCGATTTCTGATTGGTTTTTCCGATGTATAAGTTTTCCAAGGACAATCAGTTTTTCTAGTTGTTGGTAGTCAATCCCTAATAGTCTTTTAGTTTGTTTCGGATATTTTTGAATGTATTCCTAGAGGTAGTTTTTCATGGCTTTTTTTGAGTCACTATTTGTTTTATTATATCCTATTATTGTGATTTAATTAAATTAGGTCGAGGTCTACTTCCATCTAAAAATTGAGAAAAAAGCAAAACCTCCTGTTATACCATAAAAAAATTATGCAAGAGGTCTATTTTAAATAGGTGGCAGTTTAGGGAGAACTGGAATAGGTGTACAAGCTGCCCCACCTATGACCGTCAGTTTATTGGTGTTGCAGACGTTCCAACGCAGCCACCAGCGCATCCACCTCGGCTTTAGTATTGTAGAAAGCCAAGGAAGGGCGCACCGTTGCCTCGAGACCAAAGCGTCGCAGAATAGGTTGAGCGCAGTGATGGCCTGCCCGCACGGCAATCCCTTCCCGATTCAGGGCTTGTCCAATCACTTCCACATCAAATCCCTCTAGCACAAAGGAAAGCACGCCGGCCTTATCGGCTGCCGTCCCAATCAAACGCAGGCCCGGGATGGTTGTCAGTCCCGCAGTGGCGTACTCCAGAAGTTCATGCTCGTAATTGGCAATGGTGGCCAAACCAATCTGCTGAACATAATCCAAGGCCGTCCCTAAGCCAACGGCATCGGCAATATTGCCCGTTCCAGCCTCAAAACGAGTGGGAGCCGCCTGATACACGGTACGCTCAAACGTCACATCCACGATCATGTTGCCGCCGCTTTGCCAGGGAACCGTGGCATTTAACAGGTCTTCTTGACCATAAAGTACCCCGATCCCTGTGGGACCAAAGACTTTATGCCCGGAAAAGACGAACCAATCACACCCTAATTGTTGAACATCGATCGGAATGTGGGAAACCGATTGAGCGCCATCTAACAAGACTTTGGCCCCGACCCGATGGGCCAAGTCAATGATTTGTTTGGCGGGGGTAATGGTTCCCAAGGCATTGGAAACATGGGAAAAAGCCACCAGTTTTGTGCGGGAGTTGAGTAATTGTTGGTACTCTGCCAGTAAAATCTGCCCGTGGTCATCGACGGGGACAACCCGCAATTTTGCTCCCGTTTGGGCGGCTAGTTGCTGCCAAGGCACAATATTGGCATGGTGTTCTAGATGGGTGAGGACAATCTCATCCCCCGCTTGCAGGGTTTGTTGTCCCCAGCTTTTTGCCACCAGATTAATGCCTTCCGTTGTTCCCCGCACGAAAATGATTTCGTTAGCAGATGAGGCATTGAGAAAACGGCGTACCGTTTCTCTGGCCGCTTCGTAAGCATCTGTGGAACGGGCCGCTAATTCATGGGCGGCACGATGCACATTGGAATTTTCATGGCTGTAGAAATGAACGAGGCGATCGATGACTGCTTGGGGCTTTTGAGTTGTTGCGGCGTTGTCGAACCAGATCAGCGGTTTGCCATTCACCCGTTCTTGCAGGATAGGAAAATCCAGGCGAACGGTATGAACATCAAAGAAGCTGGGTCGTTGAACGCTTCGCCCGCTGGCATGGGGGACAAAAAGGGGATCGATCGCTGGGACTTGAACAAGCTGTTCAGGCTTGGCCACTACCGCCGGAAGGTCGGGGATTTTTGTTTCTAACTCCTCAATGAAGTAGAAAGAGGGGGTTGCTAAGGGTACAGCCAAGGGAACTGTGGGCCGTTCGCCCACAGCAGCCGGGGAAGTTGCGGGGGTGGATGGCACCAGATCATCCCGGTCTGGACTCAACCCCTTCGCCACCTCGGCCTTAAGGTCGTGCCGTTGTAGTTCTTGAATTATCGTCTGGGCGAGATGCTCAAGAAGGTCAGGTTGGAATAAGGGGTTAAGAGAAATGTTCTCGACCTCAGTTAGGGCAGTCGTGGGCGGGGATACAGAGGGTAGATTCCCCCCCGCCTTTTCAGGGATCAGTTCGGGGTTAGTCATAGTCGTAGATGTGGTATTGGTTGACATCAACGTTCTCCAGTACGGCGGCCGCGTCGTCGGTCAACACTGCCAACGAACAGTAGAGGGAGACCAGGTAAGAGGCGATCGCCTTGCGACTAATCCCCATAAATCGCACCGACAAGCCAACTCCCTGTTGACCGGGTAAATTGGGCTGATAGAGACCGACCACCCCTTGACGGCTTTCTCCTACCCGCAATAACAAAATATTGGTTTTGCCTTGTTCATTCACAGCCAACTTATCGGAAGGAATCAAAGGCACGCCCCGCCAGGTAATAAACTGAGACCCGAATAATGACACCGTGGCAGGGGGTACACCCCGTCGGGTTGCTTCTCGGCCAAAGGCCGCGATCGCTTTAGGATGGGCGAGGAAAAATGCCGGTTCCTTCCACACCTTGACCAGCAACTCATCCAAATCGTCCGGCGTGGGCGCACCATTGCGAGGTTGCACTTTCTGGGAATCAACAATATTGTTGAGCAATCCGTACTCATGGTTGTTGATCAACTCATTTTCTTGACGTTCCTTCAGGGTTTCGATCGTCAGGCGCAATTGTTCATGGATCTGATCGTGGGGACTGCTGTAGAGATCGGACACGCGAGTGTGAACATCCAGTACCGTATTCACCGCACTCAAGAAATACTCCCGGGGGGTCTCTTCGTAATCCACAAAGGTTTCGGGCAGCTCCCGCTCATCTCGTTCAGAGCAAGCCACCTCAACCCGGGAGGCATCCCTGACTTTATTGAGACGATAAATCCCCGCTTCAACGGGTAGCCAATGCAAGAGGCGAACGAACCAACGGGGCGAAATGGTCAATAACTGAGGAACGGTCTTCGTGGCATTGGCCAACTGCCGAGCGGCAGCATCTCCCAAAGCCAGTTGCAATTCATGATCTTGGGTATAGGTCATCGAGTTAAATCCTCCAATTTAAGAAAAAGTAACAAAGCGACTGTTATGGCCGAACATTCACAGTCAGGACAGCCCCTCAAATTCCAGAGCCGTCATCAAACATTTCCTGTCGTAGTTGCGCCTGGGAGACAAAACCCCCCGGCGGCACACTGCGGGTTAACCAAACATTTCCACCGATGGTGGCGCCCCGACCGATAGTTACCCGACCGAGAATCGTTGCACCTGAGTAAATCACCACATCATCTTCAATAATCGGATGACGGGGTTGACCTTTGATTAAACTGCCCGATTCGTCCCGGGGAAAGCTTTTCGCCCCGAGCGTGACCGCTTGGTAAAGGCGCACGCGGTCGCCAATCACCGTGGTTGCCCCAATCACAACCCCCGTCCCATGATCGATAAAGAAACTATTGCCGATCGAGGCGCCGGGGTGAATGTCAATCCCCGTTAAGGAATGACCAATTTCACTGATAATCCGCGCCAACAGGGGCGAGTCCAACCGATACAGGGCATGGGCAATGCGGTGATAAGTGATGGCCGTTACCCCGGGGTAACAAAACAATACTTCATCTAAATTTCTGGCCGCCGGATCACCTCGATAGGCCGCCGTGATATCGGTTTCCAGTAGAGCTTTCAGATGAGGTAATTGAGTGGCAAAGGCTTGTACCGTTCCTTGGGCGTGCGTCTCAATCTGGTCTGACGACCAGTGCAACTGTGACCCCAGCAACCACTGTTCTCGACAAACCTGGTGATGCAGCAGTTGCAAGACTTCATTGAGGGTATGACCGATAAAATAGCGGCTGGATGTTTCGCCTAAATCGGGATTGCCAAAGTGATAGGGAAAAAGAACGGCACGCAGTCGATCGACAATCCGAAATAAGGCCTCACGGGAGGGCAAGGGGAAATGGCTTCGTGATTGAGACCAACTGTGGAACGACTCGCCACGAGGTTTGGACAATTGAGCGATAATTTCATCGAGATCCAAGGACAGGGTTGGTTGGGAGAGAGCGGTGGAACTGCTCGGATACTCGCTCGTCATGCTACTAACCCTTGCTCATTGAATACCCCTTGGAACAGGATGGAACTCAAGTACCGTTCTCCGGAATCCGGCAAAATTACGACTATGGTTTTGCCTTGGTGTTCGGGTTGTTGTGCCAAGCGAGCGGCGACGGCAGCGGCGGCACCGCAGGAAATGCCGGAGATAATCCCTTCTTCCTTAGCCAACCGTTGGGCATAAAGAATGGCCTCTTCGTTGGAAACGGTTTCAATCCCATCCACGAGGGATAAATCTAGAACTTCGGGAACAAACCCCGCCCCAATGCCCTGAATTTTGTGGGGGCCGGACTTTAGGGGCTGACCTGCCCGGGCTTGGGATAGTACGGGGCTGGCTTCTGGCTCCACCGCTACCGATAAAATCGGTTTTCCTTGGGTTTTTTTGATATAGCGCGAAACTCCCGTAATGGTTCCGCCCGTTCCCACACCCGACACGAGAATATCGATCGCCCCGTCTGTGTCCTGCCAAATTTCGGGGCCGGTGGTTTCCTCATGGATGCGGGGATTGGCAGCATTACGGAACTGTTGCAACAACACATAGCGAGTGGGATTAGACGCGGCAATTTCTTCTGCCTTTGCCACCGCTCCAGTCATGCCTTTAGTCCCTTCTGTTAACACCAGATTGGCTCCATAGGCGAGCAACAGTTTGCGCCTCTCCAAGCTCATGGTTTCAGGCATAGTCAGGGTCAGGGGAATCCCCTTAGCGGCGGCGACAAAGGCTAGGGCGATGCCTGTATTGCCACTGGTGGGTTCCACCAGTTCTTTGCCCGGCCCCAATAATCCCCGTTGTTCCGCATCCCAGATCATGGCCGCGCCAATACGACATTTGACTGAATAGGCTGGATTGCGACCTTCAATCTTGGCCAGAACCGTGGCGTGACTGTTGCCAACGACTCGATTAAGGCGCACTAGAGGAGTCCGCCCGATCGACAAACTGTTATCCGCGAACCATTTCTTACTCACAAAATGGCAACTCCATGATCAAAATACGACAGTTCACCAGATTGGCTCATCTTGAATTCATTTGAAATTCATTTTGAATCCATTTGAAATTCATTCTAGCCTATGCACTATCAACCTCTGGTCAAGCTAAACAAATCTTTATAATCAAGGGGGGTGGGCGATCGCTGAGGTTGAAGAATCAAGGTATAGGAG
>NZ_JADEXI010000049.1:0-14848 GCF_015207185.1 Microcystis sp. LEGE 08355
CTAACACCCCACTCCCCTAAACTTCTAATAAATTTTCTAGGCGATCGAGAACTATATCGGTGATACACTTAATCCGGTATAAACAGGCTTTAGTATCTGTGGAGTTGAAAGTGCCATTTTCCCAATATTTGTTACTACCAGCACCCCCCCCACAAACCCCAAAATAATCGCATTTTTGACGACATAAATCGACTCCACCGCGCATATCAGCGTAAATTTTTTGAAATTTCTCAGTTTCACAGATAGATTCTAGGGAATCGGTCAAAACATTACCAAAGATAAAATCGCCGTAGGGTTGGGTTTTAATCGATAGTAATTCAGGATCAAAGGTGGAAAAATTACCTTGATTATCAAAATTGACAATCATAAAAGGTCGATTCATATCGGTATTTTCTAAGCGTTCATCGGCATAAATCAAACTACAGATCGATTCAAATTCCCGCAGCTTAAATTCTCCTTGTTTGGCCGTGACTAACTCCCAAAATCTGGCGATAAACTGGCGATAACGTTGTTCAATACCTAATTTATCTAAGGAAGATTGCGAATGAATACCCTCGGTTTCTTCCATATTAAAAGCCACATCAGTAAGACCATGATCCCAAAAAAAGTTAAAAATTTCGTCGGGATATTCGAGAGAATCTTCTGTTAAAACAGCGATGATACTGACATCAATTTCATGTTTTTGCAAGAAAGAAATCCCCCGCATAGTAGCAGCATGACTGCCAGTTCCCTTGCGGTTTTGCCGGTGGATATCGTGAATAAAAGCCGGTCCATCAAGACTGACTCCCACATAAACATCATGCTTTTTAAATAATTGACACCAAGCATCGTTAATATAAGTGGCGTTAGTTTGTACTGAATGACGAAAACAGTAACCCTGCTGATTATATTTCTCGCTAACTTCTGCAATTTTAGCAAAGGCACTTTCATAAAAACTGATGGGAACTGCTAAGGGTTCGCCGGCGTGCCAGCAAATGGTAAAATCATCTTGGAGAAAACGACTACTAAAAACCCTCTGAAAAATCGGCTCGATTAAATCTAAGGATAGGGTATTTTTTAAATGGCGATCGGGTAAATAACAGTAATCACAATTGAGATTACAAAAAGAAGTCGGCTGCACGACTACTAAAGTAATTGGACCACAATCCGACCAATCTATATTTATGGTTTTTTTCATGATTCTATTGTTTAAATTCTCACTTAAGTATGATAACTGATTCTGGGAAGTCTATCTTAATTCTACCTATACTATTTCCTATTCCCTCAATAATAAATAATATAATTGACCCGGAGTATTAATTAAACCGGCTCTCTCGCCAGCATTTTTTCCTGTTCCCATAAAAATATCTACCCTCCCAGTACCTTTAATTGCGCTGCCAGTATCTTGATCGAGAACATAGCGACTCACTAATTTTTTATTAAGATTTCCTTGGGGAATTTCTGTCTCAATTACTGCTAAAGCGCCGGGGGGAAAAATACTTTTATCTGTAGCGATCGATCTTTCTGGTAAAACCGGAACTCCAATACTACCAGTGGGAGGCGCACCGTGGGTTTCTCGAAAGAAAATAAACCGATTATTGCGGGGAATATAATTCTTTAATTGCTCAGGATTATTTCTGAGAAAATCCAAAACCATTGGTAAGGTTAAACCCTCAGCAGGAAAAATACCATCAGCAATCATTTCTTTTCCCAGACTTGTGTAGGGATGCTCGGTATTGCCATCAAAACCGATGCTCATAATTTGACCCTTAGGTAAACGTAATTTCGCCGAACCTTGCACATGAACTAAATAAGCTTCTAAGCGATCTTTTAACCAGACTAATTCGTATCCCGCCAGACGGCTATTTTCCGCCAGTAAACCATCTTTTCCCTCTAATTCTACCCTAGCTGGATGGGGTTTAGACCAGCGAGAAAAGTTAGCAGGTCGGCGATAAAGAGGATATTTATACTCGGCGTTTTTTTGCCGACTTGCTTGATAAATTGGCTCAAAATAACCAGTAAATTTAACATTTCCCTGGCTATCATTACCTAAAGAACGATACCAAATAAATTCTTTTTTAACTGCCTTTTGTAGAGCTGCGGGAGTGGGAGAATTCTGCACTAATTGACGAAACCGTACTAAGGAACGCTGCACTCGCTGACGAGTTATTTCAGGAATAGGATAATTTTCATAGGCGCGGATCGCCGCCGAGCTATTCAGATAACGTAAACTATGATCGATCGCTTGTAGTAGGGTTTTTTTGTCCGTTAGCAGTCGTTCATCGTATCCCGTAGATGTTCCCAATTGTGAGATTTCAAGGCGTTCTAGGGGCAAATTTGCGGGGGTGAGGGCAATTAATCCCAAGCTGAGGGGGAGGATTGTCAAAAGGTGTTTCATGGTGATAGGAATGGGCAGCTATTGACTCGATTATACTAAATCCGTTGAGTATAGGCTGCTTATGAGGACAGGCAAAAGGCAATAGGCAATAGGCAAAAGAGGAAATAGATAATCAGTTTTTAATAACTGGATTTAGTATTAACAATCAGGAAGGATAAATGAGAAAAGTTGTTTCTTGTTTATATCCTTAGGATAGTTGTTGTCGATAAATCTTAATTTGTTCCAAGCGAGGGCCTAACTTAGAAATAATGGTAAATTCTAAATTTTAGTAATATAAATGTTCTCCCACCTTCGGTATTTGTTGAGAATACCGATAAAAGGCTTAAAAATCCTGGAAATAACGCCAATAGGTGCCGCTAATAACCGCGCCATCGGTTCGGCATAAATTAAAGCTAGGGATTTGGGATAAAGTTCCCCAAAAACTATCTGGAGATAGGCCACGATTAAAAAAGCTAGACAAAGAGAGAACCCATGGGAGAGAAGATTTTGCCAGTTTAAAGAAAAGGGTAAAAAACTTAGTAATTTCTTCACAAAAACGGTCATGGTACTCTCCCCAATCCAACCTAAAGCTAAACTAGAAAGGGTGATGCCTAATTGGGTAGTGGAAAGTAAGCGATCGAGACTTCTTTGTAGAGATTGGACCGTCTGCGCTGGCACATCTCCCGCAGCCATTAGCTGAATGATGCGGGTACGACAGACAGACACAAGCGAAAATTCCGCCGCTACGAAAAAAGCATTGAGGACGATTAGTAAAAAGACTAAAATTAAACGAGCCAATCTTACCCCAGCCTAGTCCTTTTTCAGCAAACCCTAATTAAACCTTGATCTGACCACTAGCAGTGTACCAAAAGCAATCAGTCCCAAGCTCAAGTTAGGTTCGGGGACGGTAGTTGGGGGATTTGATACACCTGTAACAGAACCAGTGACGATATCACCATTAAAATCACTAACAACATCATTTAAAGTAACTGTCCCTTCTGCTGTCGTTAAAAAGGGAGAGTTAAAAACTAGAGAGAGGCTATTAGAGCCATTAACCCAATCAATAGCTTCTATACCACTCCCAGTAGGATTAGCTAAACTAATGTTAACTAAGTCAGCCTTCGTGAAATTGAGAGGGCCAATTATAATGTTACTAAAAGTAAGACTGGGAGTTGCACTATTTTCATTGTCGATGGTGAAACTACCGGTAATCGGGTTAGTTCCAGCCAGAGAACCATTATTAATAGTCCAAGTCAGTGCCTGAACTGGTATAGCGGTCAAGAAGCTACTAACAAGCAGGGTTGTTGTAGCAGCTAAGAGCAAGTTGGGTGGGTTGATTTTCATCTTGTTTATCCGAGTTAAATTTTGGTTATTGGTGAGTAATTAGAGAGAGACAAACCATTCAGGATGATTGTTCAATCCCGTGAGAGAATTACCGAGATTGTCAGTAACATAAGCTAAGACTTCAGTTCCCAAAAGAATTTGGTTGCTGTTAAAGCTTAACTGTCCGAAGTTGATTCCACTGAGAGCCAATTTATCGCCTTGAGCAGAGTTGAAATCAAGAATGCGATCGCTGCCATTTCCTGACTTGAGAACGAAGCTATCAGCACCCGCACCGCCATAGAGAAAATCTGAACCTAAACCACCATCAAGTAGATCATCTCCTTCTTCTCCATAAAGTTTATCTATATTTCCCTCACCATAGAGACTGTCATTACCACTTCCACCGTTGAGAACATCTCGTTGGTTGGAACCGATTAACAAGTCATCACCAGCACCACTTTCTAAGCGGTAAGTACCGGATTTACCCAAAGCATCGATGAGATCATTTGTTGGGGTTCCTTTAATCACGCTACCGCTAGAGGGAACTAATACTGGGTGAAACACTTGTAGGGTGAAGTTTGTACTAACACTTGCTCCCGCTTTATCAGTTGCAGTTACTTTTAGATTCAGATTACCAACATCATTGTAAGCAGGAGTTCCACTAAAAGTTTTGGTTGTTGGGTCAAAGGTTAACCAACTGGGTAAAGCATCACCGTTACTGAGGGTAGCTGAATAAGTCAGGGTATCGTTTAGATCAACATCAACAAAGGTATTAGTGGGAATTGGGAAGTTGAAATTGGTATCTTGTGTGGCGGTTTGATTGCTGATCGGATTTTGGACACTTGGTGCAGTATTATTTAGGGGATTAAAGGCAATTCCCTGTTCAATCCAGACCTCAATGGCGGTATTTGTAATGCCATAAATTTCATAAACTGCTCCATCATAGGCATCAGAGCCTAATTTAGTCCAAGGTACAGTGGAAGGATCGGAGTAATAAGCACTTGAAGCAACACCGTTAATCAACAGCTTTTTATTGCCGTCGAGCATTTGCAGCAAGCTAGACTGATTAAATTGAACGGAATTATTGTAGCCAATATCAACAGCTTCAATATTAAACAGATGACCAATGTTAGCATCTAGATAAAGCCGAGTTTGTTGACCTATTGTTTGGGGAATAAAGATAGTGTCAAAACCCCCACCTCCATCAATTTTACCGATAGTTTTACTATCAGTGCCGAATTCACCACCTAAGCCAATTTGATCATCTCCTTCGCCGCCGAAAGCATAAATCTGAGAAGTGTTAGCGGTGGGGATTAACATAAAGTCATCGCCATTTTGACCCCGCAACACAATCTTAGGAGTAGTAACATTCGAGGGAATGGTAAAAACATCATTACCATTAGTCCCATCAAAAAAGGTATAGTTATTGCTATTTTGTTGATTTACAGTTAACCAATCTTGCCCATAAATTGCGTAGGTCAATTGGTAATTAAAATCCGACATCAGAAAATCATCGTAACCGTCACCATTAATATCCCCGGCTGCACCCTGCTGGTAGAGAGTCGTGCGATTGGGTAGTCCTTGAACAGAGATAGAAGTAGCGAAGGTATTAGTCGCATCACCTAACAAAAGTTGCCCATTAATGGTAGGAGCAGTTTGAGACAGCAAAATATCATCATAGCCATCGGCATTAACATCACCAACAGCATTCGGTAGTTGGGCCACACTTGTTATTGGTAGTGGATAATTGCTGTCTTCTGTTGATAAGACAACTTGCTTATTTGTTCCAAATTGCGACAGGTTAGAGCCGCCGTAAAACACCTCACTATTGAAACCAGAGTAGAACTCGCTAGAATCATACGATTCCGCATAAGCTGAGCTAAGAATATCTAAATAACCATCGCCGTTAAAGTCTCCTGATGTGTTCTGCACATAACTATCATAAGAAGCCCCTAAAGAACCTCCAGCTTCGATGATAATTTGAGGCGAAAGAGCACTACTGATCACCTGAATTTTGCCATTAACGTATTGCCAAATTGAGGGCTCAATAACATAATAAAAGGCCATATCATCCCCAAATCCCCCCACGATGAAAATTTCATCAATCCCATCAGCATTAAAATCGGTGGCACTGAGCGTCAAGGTTGGCGGAAGGGGATAGTTACTTTGATTGGGAAGTGAAATAGTCTGGCTAAAAGCAGGCTGACTGTTAATACCCGAAGCTGACCCTAAATAACCGTTGATATTATTACCATCTCCCAACACCAGAAGATCATCATATCCGTCGCCGTTAATATCCCCACTCACGATTTGGGAAGGATTACTGGGTAGAGATGCTAATGGTTTTTGCGTCGATAGGACATCTTCAAGAAGGCTATTTCCGTAGTTAACAGGGACAGCATCAACGATGAACGGATTGAGAGTTTGACCAGCAGAGAGAGTTGTTCCGTCATCTAGTGGTGACTCTCCATGCAAAACTTTAAGAATCTGACCATGGCTATCAATTATACCCAGATCTCCTTGATTATCCAAAGCCAAGAAGGCTCCCGGATTTCCGGCTGTATTACTTGCCCATACTGCTATACCACCGGCATTATAGATGACGAGGTTACCATCACCTTGCATAATGACATATTGCCCGCCTTGCCCGTTAGTATTTGAAGCCCACACTGCTCCAGCACCATCATATAAGACAAGATTGCCATCAGCTTGCATGATTAATTCATAATTTCCCGCCACAATATTGTATGTACTACTCCCTTGGGCAAAATCAGCATATCCGTCAGCATTGAAATCCCCAGCAGCCAGCAATTGAACCGATAGAGTTGCAACGAGATTGTCACCAAGATTGAGAGCAAAAGTTCTTTGACTGCTGGTATTAGTTAGAGTACTGGCTCCTAAGGTTAACTGATTACCGCCTGGTATTCCCTTCAAAGAAGTATTAACAAAGTCGTCAAAGCCGTCGCCGTTGACATCTCCTACCCCAACAGCCGCATTAGGATTAACTTCGATAAAACCATTATCACTGCGTAAATCATTGACATTCAGGGAAAGTCCGCCTTGTAACCAAGGATGTCCAATGGCCACATAAGCCTCACTATGACCATTACCATCATTACTACTAGGAGCCCCCAAAATAATATCATCTCCCCCCGTATTAGAACCGTAATCGCCATTAATATCACCAATACCATTAAGATTCTGTCCCACATTACCTGCATTAGAAGGATTACTATTACTTAATGGGTTGGCCACCCCTTGGTATTGGAAAACACGAGAATCCGTTAGATTGGGATCGAGATAAATTGTGCCACCCGATGAGAAGGCATTTGTACTGCCAAAGACTATATAGGCACTACCAGCATTACCATAAGCAAAAGGTGCGCCGATGAGTAAATCACTAATTTTGTCATTGTTAATATCACCTCCATTAGCAACAGCCCAACCCGCTTGTCCTAAAGCTAAATTCCCTTCAAATGTCACTCCTTTACCCGCGCCAATAGAGGCTAAACTCGAAGGTAATGAACCAGAGTTTCCGAATATTACATAAACTTTGCCGAGATTAGTAGTACCACTAACCGCCGCATTAGGCGCACCGATTACTAAATCTAAATGACCATCTCCATTCAAATCTAGGGTGGTTATCGCATTACCAACTCCATCATAAAAACCGTAGTTTGTAGCAGGATCACTACTGGGTTTACCTGTACTTGGATTCAGTTTACCGTTAATTTTTCCACTGGTAAAGCTGGTTATGCCATCAAAAACCCAGTTAGTTGTGCTAGAAGTGCTGGTTAAGTTGATAGATGCGTTGGTATTTGACCAATTAAATTGGGTTCCTGATAATACATAAATTGCACCGCCATAACCGCGAATATCTTGAGGATTGCTGGGATCACTTACTGGATTAACGACAGGTGCTCCGATGGCTAAATCAAGTTTACCATCTTCATTCAAATCTAAAACCTGTAAAGCAGACCCTAAACCTTGACCCGGACTGGGAGCGTTAATGGTAGCAATAAGACTGGTGGTAATGTTGTTACCCGATCCAGATAATTGATAGACTTTCACCTGATTACTTAAAGGAGAACCCACTATTAATTCAGGTGTTCCATCTCCATTTAAGTCTGCTAAAAGGATCGTTTCTCCAAAGCCATCGCTACTATTTCCTGTGAGGGGTGATGCAGCTAAAGTATTAAGCGCTACCGTGCTACTGTTGTTGGGAATTACTGTCTTATCGAAGATATAAATATTGCTATCGTTCGTTCCCCCACCGTTAGTTGAATTGGGAGCGGCTATCGCATACCAAGTATTAGTAGAACCAACCCAAGAACTAAGACTGCTACCACTTTGGGGAGAGGCGGATGTAGATGGTGTTCCCCCAGTAATTTTGACTACTTTTTGCGTTGACTCGGGATTATCTAAATCAAGTCCTTGGTCTGAAACTTGCACACTAGCAGACCCAAAAACCAAATATACACTACCGTCACTATTATTAGCTCCCGGTGCAGAAATCCAGAAATCATCAAGGGGTGCATTGTTATTATTACTATTGGTATCACCGTTTACATTCCCCGCACTACCTAAAGCTTGACCTAATTGATCATTGAATGGACCAATCATGGAAAAACCACTATCTATAGCCAATAAGTTAATCGTTTGGTTGGTATCCTGTAAAGTGGCGTAAGCGGTTAAAGTGGTTTGTTGACCATCTTGGAGGATTAACTTAAATTTCTCATTGAGATGTTCTAACAAGTTATCGTCAAAAATATTCACCTCAATGGTTTTGCTGGTTTCGCCGGGAGCAAAGGTGAGGGTTCCAGCTTTATGTTCGTAATCGGCTCCGGCGGTGGCACTAATATCTACTGTGCGATAATTTAGGGTTTTGCTAGTATTGATGTCACCTTCTCGCGTAATGGTAAAAGTCACTTTTCCTTCATTTTCTTTGACGGTTTTATGACTCACTGAGAAGACACTGTTACTGGTGCTACCGGTGGTGGGATTACTAATGATATTATCAATCTGCTCCGGTGGTGTCGGATTAGAATCTGTTTGGATAGAATTAGCCGTATTCCAATTATTTCCGTTATAAATACTTTGGCCAAGACTGGAGGTTCCGGTTGTGGAATCAAGTACAACCCAACCTAAAGTAATACTATTATTACTAGCATTAACATTGATGCTAGAAAAACTCAAATTAGAGCCGGAAAGGGTAGCAACGCTAGATTGATAGTTTTTCCAACTTCCTGTCGTTCCACTAGGGACCCAAAAGGCGACAGATAAGTTAGTTTGAGCCGTTTCTCCTGAACCTGTGCTAGTTGTCCATATAGCGAGAACACCGTAGGGAGTTGAGGTTAAACTCTGTACAGATTGACCAGGTTGTAACCAAGGGATGGCTGTAGGGGTTGAATTATTGGTATTTAAGGTTCCATTACTTACTTGTCCGATGACATAGTTGGAGGTGATGGTTTGTTGTAATTGATTGAGAGCTTCACTGGAAACGGTATTAGGCGCACCGACTAATAAATCGGCTTTACCATCGTTGTTTAAGTCTCCTACTGCACTAACAGAAGACCCACTGAGTTGATTTGCGCCTCCTTGACCGATTATATAACCCTGAACAGTTGTGCCGATGTTACTAACATTAATATTAGCGACGCTGCCAATATTGTTACTCTTTCCTCCGTAGATGACATAACTTACACCGGCTTGATTATTACCTCCATTGGGTTCACCAATTAGTAAATCTCCTACACCATCACCGTTTAAGTCGCCAGCACCGGTAACTTCGGTTCCAGCACCGGTAATAGTAAAGCCATTTGTTCCATTGATTCCGGAGAAACCAACACTGTTATTTTGAGTTGAAGAAAGACTGGAATTACCAAAAACAATGTAGCTATTTCCCGCAATATAATTCCCATTAGCATCTTCAGTGGCGGGATAGCCAACAATGACATCGTTAATACCGTCGTCGTTAACATCACCGGCGCTACTGACTTGTAATGGTGCAGGGTTGTCTAAATCATCAAAAATAACAAAGCCTTGACCTGGGTTTATGGTTCCTAAGTCTAGGGTTTGAGTGGATAAATTTGCACCAAATAGGATAACTGCGGCTCCTGTTCCACCGATGAGGAGGTCAGCTTTTCCATCCTGATTAATGTCTGGAATTAGAGCCGTGCTAGTTATATCTAGCAGGGTTTCTCCATTAATTGCTGAGGTACTGTTAGTCAGGGTAATTGTCCCACCTAGATAACTTTGAGTGGTCAAATTAGAGTTGGAGTTATTAGAAACAATGCTATTACCTTCGTTTAGGCGACTAACTCTTGAAGTATTGGGATTTGTGCCTTGATGGAGAGTGTAAATATTATTCCCTTGCTGATTGCGAATATACAGACCCCCATCCTCGCCCAACGCAAGATAAGCCCCCTGATTTCCCTCTGTATTGGTTGACCAGTAGGAGAGTGGAGCTAAACCCGCCCATTCATATAATACAAAGTTGCCGTCTGATTGCATGACAGCTTGATAATAAGTGGCATATTGAGGCTCTGAGGGGGAAGTTGTGGTACTCCAAACTTTAGTATTAGTGGTTTGATTAAATAAGACTAAATAACCATTTTCGTCGATGCTCAGAGTAAATAGCTCGTTAGCAATCGATTGGGACAGTATTAGGGTAATTTCCCCTGATTCTTGATTAGCATTGGGTGACATGATGGCGTAGTCTGCTTGACCATCTCCATTAAAGTCATAACCCCCTGTTACGACTGAACCAAAACGGTCACCAGCTTGTCCATTGGGGTTAGTAATTTGTTGTCCGTAAGCAGGATTATTGCTGAGTAAAGTATCAATATCAGTGATGCTTTGAGGCGTTTCAAATAAGGTTCCCCCATAGAGTAAATAAGCGCCTCCTTGATTATTATTGAGACCAGGCGCACCAATAATTAAATCACTCTTACCATCGTTATTGACATCTCCTGCATTGGCAATACTATAACCCAATTCACTCAAGGCTTGTCCTGTTAAAAGCAGTCCATTACTACCCAAATTATTGAGGTCATTAACTTGGTTATAGTCTTCTGCAAATACCACATAAACGCCGCCTTGTTCATCATCAAAATCTGGTGCAGTCATGGCAAAATCAGTTTTACCACCACTATTAACATCTCCTAAAGCCGTTACTGCTTGACCAAAGCTGGCAAAGTATTCATTGTCTAAAGTCCAATAAAAACCCGAAGCGTTAGCATTGGCAGGATTTTCTGAGAAAGTCCCTAAATCAACCTGATTATCTCCTGTTTGTCCATATACTACATAAACTTGTCCCGGTGGGGTAGTCGCAATCTGCTGTACGGTGGGATTATTGATTGATTCATATTGCCAAGTAATTAAAACATTACCATTCGTATCTAGGGCAATATTTGACTGTTGATTTGCTCCGGCTGTATTTGAGATAGCTTGTAAACTGTTGGCATTCCAAGTAACACCATTACTTCCTAAGGTTCCATTCAAAAAGTATAAGTAGGAAAGATTGGCTGAATTATCATCCACACTTCCTGTAAATGTCCCGTAAACTGTTGTTCCATCAGCAGCAATGATGTAGGATATATCACTACTATCAATTAAATCGTTGACATCCTCTCCTAATAATGCAGCGTAACCGGGTTGGGTTAGATAAATTGTGGAATTAGGCTCTGATGAAACCCTGACAGGTAATCCTCGGCTATTTTGAGTGACAGTGCTTTCCCCACTTGAGCCTGAATCTTTAATTCGGATATAATAACCATAGGAAATAGAAAACAAAAAGAAGTTAAATTCAGCCTTAATTTTATTAGTATAAACCGCTTCTTCAAAACCACTGGCATTAAAATCTTCTGTTTGAACGCCTTTGACGGATACGCCAATAAATCCCTTAAGCCCACTAGCCTTAACATAAAGACCAGTCCCTATTCCAGCATTAAAGGTTCCATGACGTAAAGCATCTGCTAAAAAGCTAAAAAATTTAGTTGTATCTAGATGCCATTCAAGAGCAGAATTAGGGGTTTCTTCTGTGGGTGGATTACCGTTGTTATCAACCAATTTGAAAAAGTAATCGCTGGCTTGTATGCTTCCTAAGTTGGTTGTATTACTGTCAAATTCAATGTCTGCCGCAGCACCTATTTCTATTTGGACTACTGGCCCGCCACTAAGACTCAAAACTCCAGCTTGACTAAGTTCATCTAATAGTTCACCCGCCGCTGTTGTAAAAAGCAAGTCTAGGATAAATTGAATTGCATTTACTTCTAATTCAAATTCACCCCCTGCTTTGGCTTTAACACTAGAAGGATAGCTACTAATTTCTTTCCATTCTCCACTACCTTGAGCATAAGCTGAGAAATCCAAAGAAACATAGCCTTTGAATAGACCAGCAGCAAGACTATTAGACGTTGCCGTACTTTGAGCTCCTCCTGCTTCCCTGCCGAAAGTTAAACTAAGTCTTAAGCTATTAGCTGCAACGGGAGACTGACTGCTAAATTTTTGAGTGGCAGTATCAATTTCGACACCGATATTCAAAGAAAAACCGTGCAGTTTCTTCAGTATTTTGGCGAAGTTACCTGTCTCTAAACTAAGAGAAGTATTAGTAGGGAGGGTAATAATTCCCGATGCTCCGTCCAAAGCCCCCGGAACGATTGAGTAGGTAAATTCTGTTCCTTTGGGTTTAAAGGTTAATTGATTTGAGTCAGTGACTGTTACAGGAAGTTGACTAATATTGACCAGTTGACTAACGGTCTGGTTATTTTTCCGAGTTGTCACTAAAATATTATTATCACCTAAAGCCACAACTTCTAGATTATCATCTTCCAATTCATCGTCAGTCAATTGAGTGGGAGAACTCCATTGATAGCCGCCATAAATAGAAGAACTTAGGGAAGAAGTATAAACTTCTGAGTTATTGCCACTTCCCCCTATCCAAGAAGCAACAACTCCTCCATTTTGTGTCTTAGTTAAGGTTAAATTGGCGGTGCTTCCTTGACTTTGGCTTCCAATACCACTATTAAGGGGTGTCACCCCAACATATTGACCATTAGTCCCAGAGGGTTGATAACCGTAATAGATTTGTCCGTTTTGATTCCAAACTGCATGGGTGACACCATTACCATCTGTAACAGTCGTCATACCAAAGGGTTGTCCACTGGAGTTGTTTAACCCTAAAATTGAGCTAATATTGCCAACTTGATAAGGAACACTTAGGTTAGTTATTCCGTATAAAATTCCCGTTTCGTCGATTTGAATTTGACTAAAAACGGGTAAGTTAGCAATAATATTATCCAACTCAATAAAGGTACTAGCACCACTTGACCAAGCATAAATATTGCCGCTATTGTCTAAACCCAACAGAGTTTGACTGTTGAGAGAAACTATTTGTTGGAAAGCGGGATTATTACCCCCATTAAATAGATTAAAATTCGTTCCATCCCAGAGGTAAAGACCACCTTGATTATCTAATGCCCAAACCGAGCCATCCCCTTTTCCTGTTGTAATCTGAGTAACACCACTCAGACCAGTACCAAAACCTGCGTCAAATTGTTGTGTCGTTGTATTCCAGACATATTGTTGAATGCGATTAGACAGATCGAACTTGATAATTGTCCAAATCTCATTATCATTAATAGCAGAAAAAGAAGCAAAAAAGTCTGTATTGGTGGCTGATTGCACTAGAATTGGATCTGCCCATATCTGAGAAGTGCTATTCCAAGACGTTAGATAATAACCCGCTTGTCCTGAAATATTACTGTAGATTAAAGCATAAAAATTACCCGCATTGTCAGAATCTATACCAACAATCTGACTTGGTGCTGGCAAACTCGATACATCGACCAGACTGTAATTTTGAGTGGCATTATCCCAGTAGTAATATTGCCCATTTGTCGTACGAGCTAATCGCTGAGTAGAATGGCTCACGATAGTTTGTTGAATCGTACTATAGTCTATCAGATTACTCATGGCGATTTAGTGTTCTAGATAAATTGGGAACAGATAAGCCTTTTTCTCTCTTTCTTATTGGGATTGGACGGCTTAAATTTTCAATAAAAACATTGTAGCATTTTTCCAGATGTCAATACTGTCCAGGGTGAGATCATCTCAAACGCTATTGACAATTGACCAATTTTGTGATCTGCGTGGGCAATTCAATTGATACCAGTCAATCAGAATAGTTACGAAATCTTCATAATTTGATCGATTTTTGCTTAACAATTGAGAGGGCAAATTCTCCTCAAATATGTCTGAATCGCTCCCTGGGTAAGCAACTTACATATAGTGCTTTTCACGTTACTGAGGTATCGACAAGTTTTGCCAACAAAGGGTTCAAGCTCCTTGCTCATACCTCATTCTTATGAAAACTGCTATAAAGTTGATTTTGTCAAGAATTATTAAGATGTGCTTACCCTGATAGGAGTAGGCAGCTATTGACTCGATTAACCATCAAGAAGGATAAATGAGAAAAGTTGTTTCTTGTTTATATCATGAGGATGGTTGTTGACGATAAATCTTAATTTGTTCCAAGCGAGGGCCGACCTTAGAAATAATGGTAAATTCTAAATTTTGGTAATATAATTGTTCTCCCACCCTCGGTATTTTTTGCCAATGATGGAGGATAAAACCAGCTAGGGTTTGGTATTCATCGGCCAAGGGTAAGCTTAAATTTAATGCTTTGTTCACGTCCTCTAAATTCATTTGTGCTTGTACGAGAAAAGTCGATTCATCGAGGATTTGATATTCCACTGTTCCCGATTCATCACTAGGGGAAAAAGTTCCCAGAATCTCACCAATTAAATCTTTTAGGGTTAATAACCCTGCTGTTCTGCCAAATTCATCCACAATGATAACCATCTTTAAGGATGATTCCTGCATCACTATCAGTAATTCATTTAAAGCAGTGGTTTCGGGGAAAAAACGCACAGGTTTTAACCAAGGTTTAATCGGGGTTGTTAAATTTAACTGACCCTGAGCAAGGGGTAAAGCTAAATCTTTAAAATCGATCAGACCACGGATATCATCACCAGAATCTCCTGCCACAGGATAACAAGAATAGCCACTGTTAACCACGTTGAGCAATAATTCCTGAAAAGTTGCGGTC
Source organism: Microcystis sp. LEGE 08355 (assembly GCF_015207185.1). Taxonomy (NCBI): domain Bacteria; kingdom Bacillati; phylum Cyanobacteriota; class Cyanophyceae; order Chroococcales; family Microcystaceae; genus Microcystis; species Microcystis sp. LEGE 08355. Next base: position 14,790 of record NZ_JADEXI010000049.1, read on the forward strand.
GAGGGAATAGCTATTAAACGGTTATGGGGAACCATAATTTCTGCCGCAGTGATTTCGCT
>NZ_JADEXI010000050.1:0-14827 GCF_015207185.1 Microcystis sp. LEGE 08355
GGACGAGTCAGAGAGTCAAGGAGTTTATAGCCAATTTTATTGCGAATAACCCCGATAAATGAGGGATTATAGTCCCAAGTGGTCATAAAGGGCGGAATAAGCGGATCACGACTCAAAACCAATGCCCCAGCAAAACTGACAAAGGGAATAGCTAATTTTTCTGCGATTGTACCTCCTGAGGGGGAGACTTGATCGACAATTAGGGCATCAATTCCCAAGCGACGCATCTCTTGGGGGATAGTTTGAAAGAGGGTCGCGGTAGAATTAGTTACTAATTCTACTGTGCGTCGGACGGCGGCTGTTCCCTGTAATTGACCAATTTCGGCTAAATTTTTGGCTGATGTGCCTTTTGGATATTTGTCGGGTGCAATTGCCTGAAAATCTAACCCGGCTGCTTGCACCATTTCTTCACCATCAAGAGTTAAAAAACAGGTAACTTTATGACCGCGTTTTTGTAACTCTTTTCCTAAAGGTAGGAGAGGATTAATATGTCCAGAAGCGGTGGGACAAAGAATGCCAAAATGAGTCATTAAACACCTCCACAGGTTTTCTTTAATTCTTCTAGATTCCAGAATGCACCACCCAAGGCGGAGAATTGTATTCCTTCAAAGCAGTTACGCACGGCCCCCAAAGCGAGGGGATTGACAAGATAAATAAAGGGGACGTATTCCTGTTGAAGTTGTTGAATTTCATTATAGATAACTTTGCGCTTCTCAAAGTCTAATTCTTGGGAACCTTTGACGTATAAATCGGCGATTTTTTTCTCCCAATCCGCCGCTTGCCAGCCTTGAATCGGAGGGCTGCCGGGTTGAGGTTGTTGGTTAAAAGCGTGGAGATTTCCATCTACATACCAAATATTAGGCGCGTGGGGTTCATTATCGCCGGTAAAACCTAAAATATGTGCTTCCCAATCTAGACTATTACTCAGTTTATCAACTAAATTACTAAAAGCGATCGCTTGAAAATCCACTTGAATTCCTATTACGGCTAAATCATTTTTAATTTGCGCCCCAATTGCTTCCCGGATTTTATTACCCGCGTTAGTAATCAGGTTAAATCTAACGGGATTATTATCGGCATCGACTAGCAGATTATCACTATTATAGTTAAATCCCGCCTCTAATAATAATTCTTTGGCTTTTTCGGGATTGTAATCGTAACCTTTCAGGGTTTGATCGTAAAAAGGCGATTGAATAGAAAGAAAAGAGTTTTGTTCTTGTCCTAACCCTCGATAGATATCATCAATCATTCTTTGACGATTAATGCCGTAGGCAATAGCTTGACGGAAATTTAAGTTATTAAACCACTGGGATTTAATCGGACTTACTAGGGGTTTTCCGTCGCGTTTGCCTTGGTTGAGATTAAAACTGATAAATTGGGTTCCGTAGGCAGGTCCCCCGTTAAAAATCGTGAAATTTCCTCTTTCTTCTTCGGTTTTTAATAGGGAGAAAAATTCGGGAGTTACCCCAATAGAATCTAAACTTCCCGAACGAAATTGCAGTAAAGTTGTATCCTGAGATTCAACAATTGCCCAAATTACTGAAGTTATATGTGGTAATTGTTGTCCCTGGGCATCTTTTTTCCAATAGTAAGGGTTATTCTCAAAAATAATCCTTTGTCCCGTGATATATTCTTTGAGTTTATAAGCACCATTAAAAACAATTTTATCGGGAGGAGTATCTAACCCCCAAGTGGAGAGAAATTCCAACCTACCATCGGGGCTTTTTTTTTGAATAGTTTTCTCTAAAGCGTGTTTAGGTAAAATCGGTGAACTGACAGCATCTAAAAAAGGAGCAAAAGGTTCGGGTAGTTTAAATTCGATTCGGCGATTATCTAGTTTAGTGATAACGGGGAATTCTTTTTTTAATCCTATTCTTAAACTATCGCGGTAGTTGTTGGGAATATCAGGATTTAGATATAAGTCTTTATAGGTAAAAACCACGTCATCAACCGTTAAGGGTTGACCATCCGACCATTTTAAACCCTCTCTCATAGTAAAAATAATGCTCAAATTATCATCGGAAATCGTCCAAGATTCTGCTAAGACTGGTTCTTTTTTGCCAGTGATGGGATTTTCTGTTAATAGTCCTTCGTAGGTTAAACCAAAAATATTCGGGGATTCGGCCGATAAAACAGCATTAAAGGTTTTTGGGTCACTTAATACCGATATGACCACTTGATTGCGTCTAACTTGATTACCACAAGCAGTTAGGGAAATCAGCAATAAACAAGAAATTAAAAATACCGTTAATCTTCGCCAAAATTTCACCATAATCTTTAATATTTTTCTGTCTGACTAACTTAGAAGTAAAGACCTTGTCTTATTATATACACCGAAACTGACCAAGGTGAAAGCCGCTGGACTGTTTCCTTGCTCCATAAATATAACAGGAAATGAGACAAAAAATCTCGCCTAGGTGAGGTTGACAAAGGCGAGAAACCGTGTTTCCATTAAGAGTGTGAGATAAAATCTAAGAACGTTGTTCGATCGGTGTATAGGGGACTTCGTGTTGTCCGGTGTAGATTTGGGTAGGACGGAAAATGCGGTTAGCATTTAATTGTTCTTTCCAGTGGGCCAACCAACCGGCCACCCGGGAGATGGCAAAAATCGGGGTAAATAAATCATTGGGGATGCCTAATTTCCGATAGACCAATCCCGAATAGAAATCCACATTAGGATAGATACCTTTTTCGCCGTAGATATCCACCATTGCCTGTTCTAATTCTAGGGCGATATCGTAGTATTCATCGGAACCTAATTCCGCGAATAATTGTTCGGCAAGATTTTGTAAAATCGTCGCCCGGGGATCCTTAACTTTATATACCCGGTGTCCAAAACCCATAACTTTTTGTTTATTGGCGATACATTTTTCCACATAGGGACGAACATTAGCCACCGAACCGATTTCCTCTAACATTAACAATACTTCCTCGTTTGCCCCACCGTGGAGGGGACCGGCGAGAGTTCCCACTGCTGAAGCGATGACACCGTAGGGGTCGGTTAAAGTGGAAGCCGTCACCATGGCCGAAAAAGTCGAGGCATTCATGGTATGTTCAGCGTGGAGAGTCAAACAGACATCGAAAACCTTCGCCGCTAAATCCGTCGGTCGTTTTTCCGTCAACATATAGAGGAAATTGGCCGCATAATCAAGACTATCATTGGGCTGAATGGGATGATTACCTTTGCGAATCAATTGAAACGCCGCCACCATAGTGGGGATTTTCGCTAATAGCCGCACTACTGCCTGACGGATATATTCGGGATTATCCAGGGCCCGCCGGGCATAGTATAAACCTAAAGCCGCCGCCGAAGTTTGTAGCGCATCCATGGGATGGCCTTTTTCGGGGAAGCATTTCATCATGTCTTCGATACGGTACTTGATGCGTCGATGATAACGGATTTCCTCGGCAAATTCTTCCAGTTCCGCCTCCGTGGGCAGAACACCCCAGATAAGGAGATAGGCGGTTTCGAGGAAGGTACTTTTTTCGGCGAGTTCCTCAATCCGAATGCCCCGATACTCTAAGATTCCCTTTTGCCCATCCACAAAGCTGATACTCGATTGGGCGGCGGGAATTCCTTCTAAACCTGGCCGATATTCACAAACTGTCATAGTTCTACTTTCCGTGGCGAAGATTAAGCCCTAACGCTAACTTACTTGATCTTTCCACCCTTACCGAAATTTTATAGAAATTCTTCGGTTCTGCCTCTCCCGTTCAGGATTGGGGAGAAGTGGACGGAAATTACCCCTATTTAGCGATTGCTTCGTCGATTTAGTCAACCCTGCCCTAGCGCATTTTTTCTGGGCTTACTGTTGCGACTCTAGCTAGAGGACTTGATATTTATCTACTTTCATTGTAGCGAGACTATCTCGATCGATTGAGTCGATCGAGCATTTTTTTTTAAATTTCTTCGGGACTAATATTTAATTCCCGCAGTTTTGCCGCCAATCGTTCGGCCCGTTGTCGTTCCGTTTCGGCCCGTTGTCGTTCCGTTTCGGCCCGTTGTCGTTCTTGGTTGTAACTGGTGAAAGGTTGACCATCGGGATAATACAAGAGTAACTCTGGTTGGGCTAACTGAAAACGGATGCCCAAGCGAGGACTGACCCAATTATCGAGATTTTCCAGACTTTCGAGCCGATTTTCCCGACGAATACAGCCACCCAAATCATTTTTATCGGGATTATAAATGTAGTATTCTTCCACACCATAACGGTCATAAAACAGTAGTTTTCTGGTCATTTCCGTTTGGGTATTACCCGGAGAGAGAATTTCAAAAACCACTTGCGGGGGGATATTTTCTTCTTTCCACTGTTGATAGGAACCTCTTTCGCCTTTTGGTCTGCCAAAAGCTACCATGACATCGGGTGCTTGCCGAGTCTTATTATCTCCCTCCACGGGATACCAGAGTAAATCGCCAGCGACAAAAACATCGGCATCATTGGCAAATAACCAGTCTAAATTCGCTTTAATCGTCGTAATCCAGCGAAATTGTCTTGTATTGTCGGCCATCGGTTTACCATCGCTATCGGGATAGACGATTGCGGTTTTCGGGCTGTCGTCCAGTTGTCTAACCATTGCTTAACCCTAGAATTTCGTCTTTGCTTCTTAATAGTATAACCTTACTACAAAAAATCGGATCAAATATTTAGGGTTTGCGGCAAAAAGTACGGGCGAAGCATTCGGGGAATAACCTATCGGTGAAACCGTAGATTTTCTATCCGAATGCTTCGCCCCTACAGGACGCGGGCCGATGAAGACGCAAACATTTCACATTTATTCAGCAAACCCTATTTAGGGACGGTGATGATTATCAGAGCTAAAATCAGCAACTTCGGAAAAGCGAAATATGGACAGTCCAGAATCTAGGCAGCCGCGCTGTAATAAGGCGAAGGCAGACTCGGATAAACTCGCAGGATGTGACGGAAGACTTCTTCCGTTTTTTCTTCCACTTCTTCGTCCGTGTAGAGATCGACGGGTAAACCAGTATTATCGCTGTATAAAAAGTTGTGAATAGTAGTTTTAACCTCCGCCCGACTGGATTCTTTATCTGGCCAACGATCGATCTTTAGTTTCTCTTGTTTTAGGGTTTCCAAAAGCCGCGTGGCGATCTGTTTAATTTTTTCAATTTCTTGCGGTGATAGATTCTCTTTGGTTAAAAGGTCGAACAGGGCCAGGGATTCCTCGTCTAATCCCTCGCTAACCGCCCGTTGGGACTCTCGATCGAGTTCCTGAATGAATTCTAATAAGGCCTCGAAGGTCTTTTCGATCGCCACCCGATCCTTCTCGAAATTATAATCAGCGATGATCTGCTCGTAATGTTCTTGAAAGTTCGTCCGTTGCAGATTCTGCTCGAGCATTGTTCGGAGACGGTTTTCGATGGCGTTTTTGAGAGTTTGGACGGTGGTATTCTTGCGATCGCTATTAGCGAATTCCTGTTTCAGACGCTCGCAGTTGATTTTACTGATGTTGTACAGTGGCGTATCATCGGCCCTCGCTTCGGTGGTTACATCGATCGCCCCGTCGATTACCGATCGCATTTCCAAGAGAATTTCCCCGATGTCTATTTTCTCCCGATCACCTTGAACGCATTTATAGATCAGTTTAATCGTGTCGTGAGCCGGACGGTAGTGATTAACCGATGGCTGATTAAGACAGGCCTTAAAAAGATGGAAGACCTCTTGGGAGAGGAGTTGAAAATTTTGTCGGGCCTGATCACTTCGATTGATCGCTTCCTTCGCGTCGTTAATGGCTTTATTGAAGGCGAAACTAGGTATTTTATATTCGAGGAGTGCGTCTAGGGATGCGTTACTTTCCCCCAAAAATTCTTTAACTGCCTCGATCGATCGGGCCAATTCATCCAGTAAATTTTCTTGCGGTTTCGTGGGGTCGAGACTAAGATGGTCTTCCCTGCGTCCCTGATCGGAAATTTGGGCGAGATCGGCGAGAGCTTGGCGGAGATTTTTGAGGATTCCGCAGTAATCCACGATTAAACCGTTAGTTTTGCCCTCGTTAACCCGGTTAGCACGAGCGATCGCTTGCATGAGCGTATGAGCTTTTAGGGGTTTATCGAGGTAGAGGGTGGAGAGGGAGGGAACATCGAAACCGGTCAACCACATAGCGCAGACGATGGCGATCCGAAAGGGGTGATCGGCTTGTTTAAAGGCATTTTCCGGGCTGATTCTTTTACCGTCCGCCAGTTCAAAGCCATTTTTGATTACACTGCGATGGCTGGTAATATCTAACCCTTGTTTCTGGAATTTGTCGATCTCTCCCTGTTCCTCGCTGACGATCACGGCCGTTAGGGTTGCTTCCATCCATTGAATCTGACGCTGACGATAGTTTTCCTCTTGGTCATCGGTAATTTTTTTGAGGTCTTTTTTCAGTTGTTGGATTTTTTCGCTCCAGTAACGATCGATCAGGTTATGCAGCTTGACACAGGTGAGCTTGTCGATACAAATCACCATGGCTTTGCCTGTTTCCCAAGCGGTGCTGTAATGTTCAACGAAATCACGGGCCAGCGCCTCCAACCGTTGCGGGGCCGTCAGGATGTAGTAATCCCTTCTTAATTCCCTTTCTAAACGGTCTTCTATCTCGACATTTTCGATCTCTAACTCTTCGATTTTGGCGGCGATCTGTTCGTTGAGGTCGTTGACGGCGATCGAGAGTTTATCACCCCTTGCATCATAGTAGAGGGGAACGGTGGCTTTATCCTCGACTGCTCTCTGGAAGTCGTAGGTGGAGACATAATCCCCGAAATAGCGTTTAGTGATCTCGTCGTTGCTGACTAGAGGGGTGCCGGTAAAACCGATAAAACCAGCACCCGGAAGTGCAGCCCGGAGGTTGCTGGCCAGGGTTCCGTACTGGGTTCGGTGGGCTTCGTCGCTGATAATGATGATATCGTTTCGGGAGTTGTAGGGTTGGTCGGGATTGACGGTTTGGTTGAATTTCTGGATGAGGGTGAAAATATAGGCTTTATGCTCTCCCAGAAGACTCTGCAAGTGTTCGTTACTGGAAGCTCGGCAGGGTTCTTGCTCGTTATTGGTCAATCCGGAACCGGCAAAGGTATCGTAGATCTGTTCGTCTAGATCTTCGCGATCGGTACAGATAACGAAGGTATAGTTTGCGCCTAGTTTACGGCGAATTTTGCGGGTGAAAAAAACCATAGAGTAGCTCTTTCCAGAGCCTTGGGTATGCCAGAAAACCCCTAGTTTGTTATCTTTTATCCCACCCTCCCGCCATCTTTTCACAGAATCGATCGCTTGGTTAACCCCTAGAAACTGGTGATTTCGGGCGATAATCTTGCAGGTTTTGCCACTGGAGTTATCGAAAAGGATATAATTTTCTAACAGATCGATAAAGTTATTTTTATCGCAGACTCCTTTTAGCATGGTTTCCATATCGACAATGCCGGGGTCACTCTCGGCCAGGCGTTTCCATGAATGAAAGTGTTCGTATTTGCCGCAGAAACTACCTATTTTCGCATCTATGCCATTAACTAAAATCGCAAAGGCGTTATAGGCGAATAGATGGGGGATAGTACGGATATACTTTAATAAATTCTCGTCGTAGGCCGCTTTTAGGTCGCGGTTGAGGTTTTTCGCTTCTAGGAAGAGTAGGGGAATGCCGTTAACAAAACCTACCAAATCCGTGCGACAGAGGTAGATTTCCCCCTGTATCCACAGTTCTCGAACCGCTAGAAAATGGTTATTGCTGGGTTGGTCAAAATCCAGGATTTTTAGGGTTTGTCTAATTAGCTCTCCTTTGGCGTTGCGGTAGCTCACCTGTACTCCATCGAGAAGGAGTTGATGTTTCTCTTGATTGGTGGCCAGAAGGGTTTGACTAGAGTTGATTTCTTCGATTTGGAGAATGGCGGATTTATAGGCTTCTTCGGGAAGATTGGGGTTAAATTCTCGTAATTTCTGTTTTAGGTAGCGTTTGAGGATAACTTCTTTCTGATTTTGCCGTCCGAGCAGGCTGTTTTCACCGTAATCCTCTTGATTATAAGCATAGACACTCTGCCAACCAAGTTGATCTCGCAGACAGTTGGCGGTGAGTTGTTGTACTTTATCCTCGGTGGTCATAGGGTCGATCGTACAGGGGAGTGGTTTATTTTATTAATATTGCCAATTTTCAGGCATTTTTACAGGTGCGATCGATCTTTCGCCTCTACACCTCGATCTCTCCATTCATAAGTTTCGGAAGTAGTATGTCACGCGCTTGTTTTAGTTTTTGATTTTGCCTAAAAAGTATTTTAATTTGCTCATCAATAGAAATTGTTTTATCTAAAAAAATTGCGAGAATGGAATCTTTTGGCTTTATTAATTGAACGTTTTCTAAACCTGCTTTCGTCACCGAGGCGAATATAACACCACTACCTATCATATCTTCTTTAAAAAAGTAATTTTTAAGATGATAATATAAAAATCCCTGATAATTATGTTTTGCTCGAATCGCTGCTAGACCACGACCGATAATAATTTTTTCTAAGCTTATATTCATTCTGCCCACAGGAGCGCGAACACTGAATAATATATCTCCTTCATTGGCTATTCTTGTTATTTTTGCACAGTAAACTTTATTTTCTGGAAATCTTATCCCAAAATTGGTAACGCCTTGGTGAAAAGGCAAACCAGATCGATCTTCATTATAATATTCTGACTCAGGACTTTGACCCATTGTAAGATCGGCAATATCTTTTAAACGCACTTTCTCCCACCCTTCAGGAATACCATCGATAATCGGGGTGTGTTCGTGTCCGGGAAAGCGTAAACGGACAAACCATTCCTTGTAAAGTAAACGGGCTGAACGTTCTAATAACTCGATGCGGCGGCGATTATTTTCGATTAAATCATCATATTTGGAGAGGATATCGGCGATTTTTTGTTGAATGGGAAGAGGTGGAATTTTAATCGAAATTTTATGGATATGGTTTCGATTTAAAGTTGGATTAGAATTTCCAGTATCAAGTCTTTCAAGTTTTAATGTGTGTAAAAAATAATAAACAAATCTGGCATCATTACCCTTTAAATCTTTACTCCATAGAGTCGTACTATGAGGCCAGTAATCGACTCTCGAATAATAAATACTCCCGAGCGTTCCTTTTCTTCCAATAATCACTCCAGGACTTTTTACCTTCGCTTCCGAGTGATAACTTTTTGTTCCCGATGATGATATAACGGGTATTGCACCCGCTTCTTGCTCCACCTGGCTTATATCAAAACCTCTTTGAAAGTAAACTAGGTCTTGAAGGGTAGCATCTCTCCAGTCAGCTTGCTTTTTTTTCATCTTCCTATAATTGTCAAATTAAAATCGAGAAGCATCGGGAATCACTGGTGGGAAGCGGGACTTTTTATCCCCCTCCGGTTCCCCCCTTTTCAAGGGGGGCTAGGGGGGATTACCAACCTTTTCAAGGGGGACTTACGCAGCCGTAGCGCCCGTCTCACCACCAGCACCCCTACCGCGCTCCGGTTCCGGTTCCCCTTCCGGTTCCCCCCTTGAAAAGGGGGGCTAGGGGGGATAACCTTTTCAAGGAGGACTAAGGAGGATCATCAACCTCCGTACAGACAGGAAGCGAAGAAATAAACCCCGATATTTTCTCACAAACCGCCTCGAAATCGTATTTAACCTCATCATTGGTGAAACGGATCACCGTTAATCCGTATCCCTCTAAAACCTTCGTTCTTCTAGCATCATAAGCCATTGCCTCCGGAGTAAGATGAACCTCCCCATCCACCTCGATCACTAATTTCAACTTCGGACAATAGAAATCAACGATAAATTGATCGATCGGTCGCTGTCGCCACATTTTTAAAGGAAATTGTCGGAGAAAAGCCCATAACTTTTTTTCTGTCGGTGTGGGATTTTTTCGCATTTCCTTGGCTCTAGGGACTAAATCGGGATTGTAGGGTAGAAAATAAACACCGTATTTTAATTTAGACACGATCGCTATCTCCATCGGTCTCCTTTAAGGAAATATACCCAAGTTCTTTTTTAAATTCCTAACCCTTCAAAATTCTTCGCAATTTCATCAGCTAAACGAATCGCCTCGGAGTTGAGATCATTTAACTCCAGATGAATTTCGCGTAACGTTTCCTCGAAATCGAAACCCTCATCTTCCTCCTCTGGGGAAACGCCGACATAGCGTCCGGGGGTTAAACTCCAATCGTTCGCCTGTAACTCCTCGCGATCGACCACTTTAACCAACCCTTCCACATCCCGCAGCTTGGCATCGGGGAACCTTTCTAATAGCCAGTGAGCGTGACGGTAGAAACCACGAACCGATTTAAGCTGTTCGATCGCATTCTGACGGCTTGTATCGGCTTCTTTGCGTAAGGTGTTGAGTTCGCGGGAATTCCACCACAGTTTACTATCTCTTGCCCCCAGATCCTTCTCCGCACGCTCGATCGCTCGACCTAATAATTTATTCACCAGATCCGCCTGTTTGCCCAGATCCCGGCTAAATTCGCCGTATTCGTGATAACAGCGGACAGCCTCGTGTAAAGTCTCTAAATCATCAGCGTTATAGGAAATCGCAGGGAAACTGGCGTATTTATCCATGTCATCTTTGAAAAGCTCAGATGCTGTTCGGAGTTCTAACCATGTCCCGTCTTTTTCATCGATGAGATTATAAAATTTCTCTAGGGCCTCGGTTAACTTATCCAGATGCTCGCGATAGTTTTGTAAAAGAGCGATCGATCCCTGATACTCTCGATCGATACTCTGGCAATAACCGACAACCAAATCGATAAAACGCTTCGATTCGCTCCGATAGAGCCAGACGATCGAGAGAATATTCTGTAACTGCTCTGGGCTAAAATCGTTGATCGTCCGGTTTACTTTCCGGTAAATATTGCGGGCATCGATCATTAATATCTTATCTTGAAGCTCGGCGGGTTTTCCTCGATTGAGAAACCACAACTCGCAGGGTACGGAGCGGGTATAGAAAAAGTTAGAGCGGATGGCGATCATTATGTCCACCGTTCCTGTCTCGATTAACTTCTGTCTTACCTTGCCTTCGTCTCTCCCGGCGCTGGAAGCTTGGGAAGACATAACAAAACCGGCTTTTCCTCGATCATTGAGATAGCTGTAGAAGTAACTGATCCATAGATAGTTACCGTTGGAAACTTTGTTACTTTTATTGACTCCTGGCAATCCGAAGGGTAAGCGCTCATCACCATCTACCTTACTGTCCACCTCGTCCACGTTAAAGGGAGGATTGGCCATTACATAATCTACTTTCCCAGCTAATGCCAGCGGATCCTCGTAGTAGGTGATCGCTTTTTGGATATCCCCTTCTAAACCGTGAACTGCGAGATTCATCTTGGCTAAACGAATCGTGGTCGGATTCTTCTCTAACCCTTTAAAAGTTAACATCTGGGGATTGATGCGCTGTCTCTCAACGAAATGTGCGCTCTGGACAAACATTCCCCCCGAACCACAGGCAGGATCGAAAACCAATCCGTGATCGGGTTCTAAAACATTGGCGATCAAAGATACTAAAGAAACGGGAGTAAAAAACTCTCCGTTATCGTGAGCTTTGAGATTAGCGAATTGAGTTAGGAAATATTCGTAAATTCGCCCGAAAATATCCCCATCGGCTTTTTTTAACTCTTCCGGGTTTAAAATCCGTAGTAAATTTCCTAATACCACGTTATCTAGCTCTTGGTACTCTGTTTTCGGTAAAATACCCCCTAAAGGTGGATAATCCCCCTCGATCGATAGCATTGCTTCCATTAAGGAGGTCGAGCGATTGACGCTATCGGGGAGCGCCACCAGAAAATCGAACTGAGCTTTTTCTTGGAGATAGATCGCTCCTTTGCACAAGAAATCTTCTTTGGTTAAGGAGCGTGTTTTACCCTGTCGCTTCGGTAAATCCGCCTCTACCTCCCTCTTAACCTTGAGAAAACGACTATAGGCATGACGGAGGAAAATCAAGCCCATAACGGGCAGAAAATACTCGTTACTGGCATAGTTAGAATTAGCTCGCAGAGTATCGGCCGCTTTCCAGAGCTTTTTTTCGATCGCTTCGATGTTGTCCAGTTGGGCCATGAAATTTCACTCAAGAATTAGGTAGATGGTCGAGCGTGAGGGGAAAATTAAGGGATTCTGTATAGTATCTATCTTCTCAAGTAATGGCAGCGATGGTTAATTGCCTTCACCGCTCTCCCAGAACAAACGGGAAGGGTCTTTTGATAGACTAGAGTTATAGCCCGACAGTGGGGAGCTAGGGGCTAGAAAAGCTTAATATTTGAGATGAACCGATCGAGCGGTGATATCGTCTAGAATTGATTAGCTCAAAAAATCCTGACTGCATTTACCTTTAAGCGAACTTTTCTAAAAATGATGGCTGAATTACTGAGTCTAGTTCCTGCCAAATCCCTCGAAACCGATGTATTGGTAGGGGAAGCGTCGGCAGTATGTCCCCTTCCTCCAGTCACGGTTAGTAATGATACCCTACTTATTTCCCTGATCGATCGCCTGCGACGTACTTTGGAAAATCATCGCGGCGAAAATCAAATTGTGGTGATGCAGGATTTCCCAGATCCCGATGCTCTTTCTAGTGCCTGGGCCTATCAAATTATCGCCGAACAGTACGATATTCACTGCGATATAGTCTATGCGGGTACTCTCTCCCATCAGGAAAATGTCGCTTTGGTAAAACTAACGGGTTTACCGGCTAAACGTTGGGGAGTCCATACCCTCAAGGATAGAGATCTTTCGGTTTATCAGGGTTGTGTTTTTGTCGATGGTCAGGGAACCAATAGTCAGTTAACCACTCTGGTTAAACAGGCAAAAATTCCCATTATTGCCGTGATTGATCATCATACTCGCCAAGGGGAGCTAGAGGCGGAATTTGTCGATATTCGTCCCCAAATCCGGGCAACAGCGACGATATTAACCCAATATATCCAAAAAGGGTTAATAAGTTTTAATACTAGCGATACCGTCCATGTTAAGTGTGCCACAGCTTTGATGCACGGATTGCGATCGGATACGAATAATTTAATGCAAGCGCAAGAATGTGAATTTATCGCTGCTGGTTATCTCAGTCGTTTCTACGATGCCCAATTATTAAACGCTGTCCTGCAATCGGCCAGATCCCGACGGGTGATGGATGTGATTGAACGGGCCTTAAAAAACCGTATTATTAAAAATAATTATTCGATCGCCGGGGTCGGTTATTTGCGTTATGATGACCGGGATGCGATTCCCCAAGCTGCCGATTTTTTGGTGACAGAGGAAAATGTTCACACGGCTTTAGTTTATGGTATCGTTCACGATGAAGATGAGGATATCGAGTTAGTCATTGGTTCTATGCGTACCAGCAAAATTACCCTAGATCCCGATGAATTTCTCAAGGAAGCTTTCGGACAGGATAACCAAGGTCGCTTTTTTGGTGGTGGTCGTTATATGGCCGGAGGTTTTGAAATTCCTATCGGTTTCCTCGGTGGTTTTAATAATAATGCCGAATATGCAAAACTTAAGTGGGAACTCTATGACACCCAAATTAAACAGAAACTTTCCCATCTAGTTAACCCCGATGAAAAGGTAATTCGCACCTAGCTATTAGACCTCAGCTATCTATTATCATGGCAAAGACCGACCTAACACTTATATGAAACTTTATTTTGTGCGTCATGGATTAGCAGGACAATCGGGGGATTATCTCAACGATAGGGAACGTCCTTTAACCGAGGAAGGTAAGGCCAAAACTGCTAAAGTTGCCCAAAGATTAGGACAGTTGGGGGTGAAATTTGACCTAATTTTGACCTCTCCTTTGGTGCGTGCCGTGCAAACCGCCGAAATTTTGCAAAAAGCGGGTTTAAGCCGTAAAATTGAGCAATTTAACCCCCTATCGCCCAACGGCAATATTCAAGATTGGGTGCAGTGGTGGCAAAATTCGGACTATCAGCGAGAGGAAAACGCGATCGCACTGGTAGGCCACGAACCGGATTTAGGCTATTGGACGGAAATGCTAGTTTGGGGCAAGTTTCAAGGAAAATTATCGGTCAAAAAAGCGGGAATAATTGGTCTAGAGGTTCCCAATCAAGAAAATCCCCTAGGTAAGTGTCAGTTATTCTGGTTGACAGCACCGAAATTACTTCTCTAGGAATTAACCTAGGTGTATCTATCCTTTTTGGAGACTACAATCGATGTTTAGTTAGGGTATGCCGAATAAATCTAAAAACCTTGTTGGATAAGGTTTTTAGATTTTTTTTACCTCAAAACCCACATTCCGCACCCTAAGTGTCACAACGTCTCGAAAGAGGAAGATGCCTGAGTCAAAATACTTATCTAGAGGAGTGAGTTGGCGGCAAGCTGCCGGCAACTAAGCCGAAAATTCCAGGGTTCCCCCGGTCATTCGCAATAAACAGTGCTTGTTGAGAATGGCTGGGCAATCAGACTTAACATCTAGCGTCGAGATGTTCGAGTAGTGCTTAAGTTTTGTCACCCCTTGAAGTCAATCCATCTGGTCAAGATAAGAGATAATATTCCTGGCAAGGTTTGGGAAAAAATCTCAAAATGTTGCGCCTCTCATCCGTTAAGTTGCTAATCTTTTGATTGTCTTGAATACGTAGGAGATGAATCCCTTGAAAGTTCTGAAATATCCAGCGTAATGTTGGTCGGTCAGTTAACTTACCCAACTGATTTTTCAGTCCCGTCTCCTGCTGTTTTAAACTTAAACGAAGTTGTCTTTGACCAATAGTATAAACCAACAGGCACAAGCCCATGAGCAGGGCCATGACCTCGATTCTATGGGGAGATTTGAGAAAGACACTGTGGGCAAAAAAGCCGGGGTCTTTGAGAAAAGAAAATCCTCTTTCTG